>JANPJN010000063.1:0-3373 GCA_031425515.1 Acidobacteriota bacterium
CGCTTGATGGTCTTGAAGCCTTCCATCGTGACTTCAACGGTGTAGGTATCGGGGGTCACGTTCGGAAGAACGTAGTCGCCCTGCGCGTTGGTGACGGTCGGGGCCGACCGCGTGCCTCGTGCTTCGCTAATCAGCACAACCGTCGCGCCGGGGACGACGCCACCCTGGGAGTCGTGGATCGTTCCCGCGATCGTGCCTGTCGTGATCTGCGCCGTGGCATTGACTGCGCCCATGGAGAGGGCCATCAATGCGAGCGCCGCTACCCGCCCGATCCGCTTCCTCATCATCTATTGCACTCCTGATGTGTGTTGCCGGGGACCGAGGTACCGACCTGACACGACCCACAAGACCGCCCGCCCTCCGCAAACCAGGCGCGGGGCCGGAACGTCTTATCGATCGCCTACTCTCACGAACGCGAAGGTCAGTAACGCTGCTGTAACCGGTTGCGGGATGCTATCCGTGCCCGGTGGGATTGGCAATGCCTAATTGCGTGATTTCGTAGGAACGACACAAATCTGCCACATTTATGTGGCAAGTGTGGAATCGGAACTTGCGTCCGTATCACCCTGCGAAACGCCCTCGCCGCCGCGCCGGTAGGCGGCGGCGAGCAGTGAGACCGGATGGACCACGCGGGCCGGGTTCCCGGCCGCCTGCAACCCTTTCGCAATCTGCAGCTGACAGCCCGGATTGGCGGTCGCGACGACCCCGGCGCCCGTGACCGAGAGGTGCCCCACCTTGCGCGCGAGCAGAAGGTCGGCCTGGTCGGGCTGGGTGATGGTGTAAATGCCGGCCGCGCCGCAGCACCAGGTGGACTCCACCAGCGGAGCGAGCGTCAAACCAGGGACGACGGCGAGCAGCGCGCGGGGCTCGCGGGCGACCTTCTGGCCGTGCACGAGGTGGCAGGAGTCGTGGTACGCGACCACGACCGGGTGGTCGAACGGCGCGGCCTGGGGCGGCCGGCAGCCGATGCGGTCGAGCCACTCGTGGATGTCGCGCAGCTTTGTGTCCCACGCACGGGCCCGATCGACATACGCCGGGTCGTCGGCCAGTAGCGCGCCATAGCGGCGGAGATGCGACCCGCAGCCGCCGGCGTTCGAGATGATCGCGTCGTAGCGGTCGGGCGGCAGGAGGTCGATCAGGCGGCGCGCCAGCGTGCGCGCGCGATCGATGTCGCCATTGTGGGCGTGCAGCGATCCGCAGCAGGGCTGCTCGGGCGGCGTCTCGACAGTACAGCCATTGGCCAGGAGCACATCCGCGGTGTCGCGATTGACGCCGGCAAACACCAGGTCCTGCACGCAGCCCGTCAGCAGTGCGACCCGGTAGCGGGCATCCTGTGGCGGCGCTTCGACGGGTGCGATGAGCGCGTTCGAGAAGGCCTCTCCGACACGGGGGGCCTGCGGCTCGAGGCGACGCAGCGCGGCCGGCGCCAGACGGAGCAGCCCCGATCCGCGCACGAGCCGCTCGAGGCCGCTGCGCTGATAGATCCGGAGCAGCCGGCCCGCGACACGCAGCGCCCGCGGGCGCATGAACAGGAAGCCCAGCGTGATCCCCCGCCAGAGGCGGCGTTCCCGCCCGGGCAGCACGCCGGCCCGTTCGATATCGTGACGGGCGGTTTCGAACAGCTCCGCGTAGTTGACGCCGGCGGGACAGGCCGTCTGGCACGCGAGGCAGCCGAGGCAATAGCTCATCTCGTCGCCGAACTCGCGCGTGACCTCCATCTCCCCGTCCGCGATCGCCCGCATCAGCGCAATCCGCCCGCGGGGACTGTTCCGCTCGCGCCGGGTGGTGTCGTAGGTCGGACAGGTGGGCAGACACATGCCACAGTGCATGCACTGTTGCAGGACGGCGTAGTCGAGGGTTTTCAGACTGTGGGCGGACACGTCAGTCGAAGATCTTCCCGGGGTTCAGCAGGCCGGCCGGGTCCAGCGCGCGCTTCACCTGCCGCATCACCTCGAAGCTGCTGTCCCCCATCTGCTGGCGCAGCCACGCTTTCTTCGCGAGCCCGACGCCGTGCTCGCCGGTGATCGTGCCCTTCAGCTCCAGCGTCTTCTTCGCGATGAGATCCAGCGCGTGGTGCACGCGTGCCATTTCGTCGGCGTCCCGCTCGTCGGTGAGAAAGGTCGGGTGCAGGTTGCCGTCCCCCATGTGACCGAAGGTGCCTACCTGCAGATTCGCCGCACGCGCCGTCTCGGCGATGAAGGCCACCATCGCGGCCAGCTCGCTGCGCGGCACGGTGAAATCCTCGAGGATGGTCGTCGGCCGTCGCCGCGCCAGTGCCGAGAACGCATTCCTCCGCGCGGAGGCCAGCGCCAGCGCGTCGGCCTGATCGCGCGCCGCTCGTACTTCGCGCGCGCCGTGGGCCTGCGCGATGGCCATCATCTGCGCCGCCTCGTCTGCGACCGCCGCCGGGTGGCCGTCCGTCTCCATCAGCAGCACCGCCGCGCAGTCGGTCGGCAGGCCGACGTGCGCGAACTCCTCGACGCAAACAGCCGTCATCCGGTCGAGGAACTCGAGGGTGCAGGGGATGATCCGCGCCGCGATGATCGCCGACACGGTCTCGGCCGCGTCCTCGATGCGATCGTAGAGCGCCAGCATGGTCTGGCGCGCCGGCGGGCGCGGCACGAGCTTCAGCAGCACCTCGGTGATGATGCCGAGTGTGCCCTCCGATCCGATGAACAGATCCTTCATCGAATACCCGGCGACGTCCTTCACGCACCCGCTCCCGAACCGGGCGATGCGCCCATCGGGCAGGACCACTTCGAGCGCCATGACGTAGTCGCGCGTCACGCCGTACTTGAGGCCGCGAAGCCCCCCGGAGTTCTCGGCCACGTTGCCGCCAATCGTACTGACCCGCATCGATCCCGGGTCCGGCGGGTAGAACAAGCCGTGCTGCGCCGCCGCCTCGTCTATCGCCAGCGTCACCACGCCGGGCTCGGCGCGCAGCGTCAGGTTGCGCGGATCGACCTCGAGAATCGCGTGCATCTGCGCGAGGCACAGCACCAGGCTGCCCGGGCTCGGCACGCTGCCGCCGCTCAGCCCCGTGCCGGCGCCGCGCGTCACGATCGGCAGCGACTGCGCGACGGCAAACCGCACGCACCGCGCCACCTCCTCGGTCGTCCGTGGAAACACCACGGCGCCAGGCGGCTGCCGGAGCGCCGCGGTCCCGTCGAAGCCGTACGGAATGATGTCTTCCGGCCGGGTCAGCACGGACTGCGCGCCGAGGATGTCCACCAGGCCGTCGGTGATGGCAGCAGTCAAGGGCACGCGGGGATTGTACGCTACGGTGCTATCAGCTATCAGCTATAAGCTGTCAGCTATTGGCTTCCAGCTTCCAGCTTCCCGCTCCCAGCTCCCAGCTCCCAGGCCCAGCTTC
>JANPJN010000064.1:0-3282 GCA_031425515.1 Acidobacteriota bacterium
GGTTTCTCCGCAGCGCCTGGTCCTGATACGACGCGGCACCCATCACAAGGACACGTCCAATGCACAGACCCTCTTCGCTCGCGTTCCCGCTCCTCTGTGTCCTCACCCTCGCATCGGCCGGCGCGGCAACCGCCCAGTGGACCGAGTTCCGCGGTCCTGTCGGTCGCGGCGTCGCTCCGGGCCCCGTGCCGCTCGCCTGGAGCGAAACCACCAACGTCCGCTGGAAGACGCCGATTCACGGCCGGGCCTGGTCGTCGCCCGTCGTGCTGGCGTCGCGCGTCTGGATGACGACGGCGTCGGCGGACGGCCGCCAGTTGTCGGTCATCGCCGTGGATCGCGACAGTGGAAAAATCGTGCACGACCAGAAGCTCTTCGACGTCGAGACGCCCCAGTTCGCGCACGCCTTCAACAGCTATGCGTCTCCGACCCCCGTCGCCGAGCCCGGCCGCGTCTACGTCACGTTCGGGTCTCCGGGCACGGCGGCGCTCGACGCCGCGACCGGCAAGGTCCTGTGGCAGCGGCGCGACCTCGAGTGCAACCACTTCCGCGGCGCGGGCTCCTCGCCCATCATCTTTCGCGACCTGCTCATCATGCACTTCGACGGCAGCGACCTGCAGTATCTCGTCGCCCTCGACAAGCGCACGGGCAAGACGGTTTGGAAGACCCAGCGCTCCGTAGACTATGGCGACCTCGACCCGGCCGGGCGCCCCAAGGCCGACGGCGACTTCCGCAAGGCGTTCGCGACGCCGCAGATCGTGACGGTGGGCGGTCAGCCGATCCTCATCAGTGCCGGCTCGATGGCGACCTACGGCTACGATCCGCTCACCGGTCGGGAGATCTGGCGGGTCGAGGAGCGCACCAACTATTCCCCCGGCATGCGCCCGATCGCCGGGCACGGCCTCGTCTTCTACACCTCCGGCTGGTCCACGGGGCAGCTCCTCGCAGTGCGGCCGGACGGCCGCGGCGACGTGTCCGCGACGCACGTCGCCTGGCGCATGACGCAGGGGGTGCCCAAGAAGCCGTCTCTCCTGCTGGTCGGAGACCTGCTCTTCATGGTCAACGACGTGGGGGTGGTGACCTGCGTCGAGGCGAAGACAGGCGCTCCCGTCTACAAGGGGCGCGTCGCGGGCGAGTACTCCGCTTCCCCGCTCCTCGTTGGGGATCGCATCTATCTCTTCAACGAAGATGGCAAGACCACGGTCCTCGAAACGGGCCGGACGTTCAACGTCCTCGGCGAGAACCAGCTGGACGACGGCTTCATGGCGTCGCCGGCCGTCGCCGACGGCGCGCTCTTCCTGCGCACGCGCACGCACCTCTACCGCATCGAGGCGCCGGCCGCCGGGACCGTCTCCCGGTGATCCCGGCGGAGACGCCCGAGGCGAGCCGCGCCCGCGTCATCGCGCAGGTGATCCGGCGCATCATCCCGTTCGCCTTCATCTGCTACGTCGTGGCCTACATCGATCGCGTGAACGTCGGGTTCGCCGCCGAGGCGCTCCAGCGCGACCTGCACCTGAGCGATACGGCCTACGGCATCGGCGCCGGCCTCTTCTTTCTCGGCTACTGCGTCTTCGAAGTCCCCAGCAACCTGATCCTCGAACGCGTCGGCGCCCGCCGGTGGATCGCGCGGATCATGATCGGCTGGGGCATCGTGTCGATGGGCATGATGTTCGTGACCGGCACGAAGTCCTTCTATGCCGCGCGCGTGCTCCTCGGGCTGGCGGAAGCCGGATTCTTCCCGGGCTTCGTCCTCTATCTCACCTACTGGATCCCCTCCGCGGATCGCGCGCGCACGGGCGCGCTCTTCATGATGGCCGCTCCCGTCTCCATCATCGTCGGCGCCCCCATCTCCGAGGCGCTGCTGGCGCTCGATGGGCGCATGGGACTGCACGGGTGGCAGTGGCTCTTTCTGATCGAAGGCTTCCCGGCCGTCGTGCTCGGCATCCTTGCGCTGCGCGTCCTCACCGACCGTCCGGAGCAGGCCACGTGGCTGGCCCCCGCGGATCGCGCGTGGCTCACGGCCACGATGAACGAGGAGCACGCCCGCCGAGCCTCGATCGGGCACGCGTCTCTGGGCCGCACGCTGGCGAGCGGACGTGTCTGGCTCCTCTGCGGGGTCTACTTCCTGAATACCTCGGTGACGTACGGCATCTTCCTCTGGCTCCCGAAGATGCTCCGCGAGGCCTCGGGTGCCGGAGGCTTTGCGCTCAGCACGATGACGGCCCTCCCCTTCACCGCTGCGGTGGCCGCGATGTTCCTCGTCGGCCGGCACTCCGATCGGACGGGCGAGCGCAAGCTGCACGTCGCGGCCTGCGCGGTCACGGCAGCGCTCGGACTCCTCCTCGCAACCCTGTCGCAGCAACACATCTGGCTGCTGGTCCTGAGCTTCACGCTGTCGCAGATGGGCCAGCGCTCGGTGATGAGCGTCTTCTGGGCCATCCCTCCGCTGTTTCTCGGCGGCACGGGAGCGGCAGCCGGGATCGCCCTGATCAATTCGCTGGGGAACCTCGGAGGCTGGGCGGGTCCCTCGATGATGGGATGGCTCCGTGATACCACCGGGGGGTATGTCGGCGGCCTCCTCGTCCTCGTCGTCGTTCTCATCGTCGAGGCCGTCGTCGTCAGCCAGTTACGCCTGCCGCCCGCCGCGGCAAGTCCGTCGCGTTCATGATTTCTCCAATGAGGAGCCTGCATCCCATGCGAGTCGTCTCCACTCTGTTTGCCGCTGTCGCGCTCGCGGTGCCGGCCGCGGCGCCGCGTGCCGCCGTGCATCCGTCCGCCACGACCTCGGCGATGTTCCAGTCCGCCGCGCCGCCCGCCACCTCCCCGTCTCTGGCGACGCTGGACGTCTACCTCGTTGACGTCGAGGGCGGGCAGGCAACGCTCGTCGTTACGCCGTCGCGACAGTCGATGCTGATCGATGCCGGCTGGTCGGGGCTGGAGGGCCGAGATGCGTCCCGCATCGAAGCGGCCATGAAGCAGGCCGGTATCACGTCGCTCGACTACCTCGTCGTGACTCACTATCACGGCGACCATGTGGGCGGAGTGCCCGCGATCGCGGCGCGCGTGCCGGTGGGAACGTTCGTCGATCACGGCCCGACCTTCGAGAGCGCGACCGACACAAACTACACGGCTTATCTCGAGGCGCGCGCCCGCGGGAAGCACCTGCAGGTCAAGCCAGGGGACCGCATTCCTCTTGCTGGCGTCGACGTCACAGTCGTCGCGGCAGCCGGCGAGTCGATTCGCGCGCCGCTGGCCGGCGCGGGTGGGCCCAACCCGCTCTGCGCG
>JANPJN010000065.1:0-3314 GCA_031425515.1 Acidobacteriota bacterium
ATCAACAACTGGGGCACCGGCATGGGGGCCAACCTCATCGGCCGCACGTTCGACGATCGCGGCACGCGCGGCGGCCCGGGCGTCAACCGCAACGGTGAACGCTCGATCTGGGGCTACGTCAGCAGCGACGAGCGCCCCGCCGTCGCGGGCGATATCAACGCCTATTTCGGCGCCGACGGCAAGGGCTCGCGATTCTCCGATCTCAGTCCCTCGCTGTCGTTCCGCCCGTCGTCTTTTCTCCGCATGAGCGCCGGGCTGGGGTACACGCGGAACAACGAGCAGTCCCAGTGGATCGGCCAGAGCGGCGACCAGTACATCTTCGGGCACATCCGCCAGCGCACCGTGGGGCTTCGGACGCGGGTCAACTACACCGTCACCCCCGCGCTTTCGATTCAGGTGTACGCCGAACCGTTCGTCTCCGCCGGGGAGTATTCGAACTTCAAGGCGCTCGCCGACGGGCGCGCCGCGGACTACACCCGCCGCTACACCCCGGTGGCGTATGCCGGCAATCCTGACTTCAACTACCGATCGTTCCGGACGACCAACGTGCTGCGCTGGGAATACAAGCCCGGTTCGACGCTGTTCGTCGTCTGGCAGCAGGGGCGCGAACGGACGGTGGATCGAGGCAGCTTCGACTTCTCGCGCGACTTCGGCGGCGTCTTCGCCGCGCCCGCCCGCAACGTCTTCCTCGTCAAGTGGGCCTACTGGTTGAACTACTGACGGAGTAGACCGTCAGAACGCCACCTACTCCAGCGCCGGCACGTAGTGCGACCGCGTGCGGTCGATCTCATCGAGGATCTGCGAGGCGAGCTCCGGCGGTGCGATGACGCGCGCGAGCGGACCGAAACCCAGGATCCAGCTCCTGAGCGCCCAGTCGTTGCACACATTCAGCGTCATCGTGAGGGACCCGTCCGGCGCCTCGAGGGACTGCTGCGACGGGTGCCAGGTGCGCTCCCGGACGTAGCGGGCGATGTGCGGCTCGAACGCAATCTCGATTCGTTCGGGCGTTCCTTGATTCACGCCGAGCGAATGCGCGAAGGCGTCCTCCGGCAGCTCCATCGGTTCGAAGCGTTCCTCCATCAGCGAGAGCGAGAGGATGCGCTCGAGCGAGAACGTGCGGATCTGCGTGTACTCGGGGACGAAGGCGACGAGATAGAGCCCGCCCTGGGCGAAGACGAGGCGGTAGGGCTCGAGCAGGTACTCCTTTTCGCGGTTGCTCGAGAAGGAGTGGTAGCGCATCGTGACGCGGCGGTGATTCAGCGTGGCGTCGAGGAGCTGGGCGACGCGGGCGCTCTTCGGGGCGGACTGCTTCGACGCCGTCGCGGGCGTCGCCGGATCGTCCATCTGCGACTGGCCGCCGGGCTCGGCCTTGGCCTGCATCACCAGCGGCAGGCGGTCGAGCAGTTGTCGCATGCCGGGCGTCAGGGCGGCGGCCAGCTTGTCGAACGCGCTGCGTACATCCCGCTGGAAGGGAGTGGCGGCCAGGCACTCCACCAGGGAGCGCGAGAAGTACAACGCCGTCATCTCCGCGAGCGTGAAGCCCGTCTCGTCGAGACGGCGAAAGGCCCGCTGCTCCAGCGTCCAGTACTTCTTGCCCTCGTAGGTTTCGTCGAAGAGCGGAAACCCGGCCGACTGCAGCGCCTCGAGATCGCGCCGGATGGTGCGCGTGGAGACCCCGGTGCGCTCCGCCAGCTCATCGATCGTGACCCGCCGCGAGGCTTCGAGATCCCGGAGGATGGTCCACTGGCGGATGACTTCCGCGTTACGCACCCCACGCCTCCCGTCGTCCGCACCCTGCGCCAGCGGCAGCCGTCATATGCCGCCTCAATATAACAGTTGAGGGGTTGACCTCCCCTGTCACACCCCCCCTCTACACTGCGATCCAGGGCGGGGCGAACCCGACCTCACGGGGCCCGGTGCACAGGGCCACAGAGGAGATCACATGCCGCGCGTCGATGGATCGCTTGCACGCACGCTGGATTTCGGCGACACGACCACCACCGCCATGCCGGGGCGCAGCGTTCTTCGGCTCGCGGGCGCCGGGGGCATGCTCAGGGGGCCCGGCAAGTACAAGGTCCTCGAACACCGGCGGCGTCAGGCGCAGATCACGGCCCGCCGCGTCCTCGATCTGATCGAAGCCGGCGAGCGCCGGACGGAGGAACAGTAGCCATGCCGCGCTGCACGCATACCCACGGCACGACGCTCTGCTTCGAGTGCTTCCGGATCGGCATGGTCCGCACGCGCGCCCGCCGCGAGGCCTGGGCGCAGCGGTCGCTGCCGTTCGAGCAGGCGGGCCAGGGCCAGTCGCGGCCCCTCACGGACCAGGCGATCTCGCACCGGCGCCAGATGCTCGACTATCTGGCCCGCACGGATCGCCGCCGCGCCTGAGGGGGACACTCATCTTTGGCGTAAGTTGTTGACTCCAAAGGCTCGGCAGGCGAGGCCCCCCCGATCGCCGCCGCAGGGCCTGGCCCCGGACGATGTATTCTCGGACGCACGGCTGCGAGGCGCGGCCGTTCACCGGTGACCCGGCACGGTGTCCGGGAGGGAGCACATGTGGCCGCGCGCACGAGTCCCCAGCCTGCAATCCGACTCGTCGAGTCCGCCGCGACCGAGCTGCGGCTGACGGAAGCGCGGGCGTTCGTGCAGGACCGCGCCGCGCGGGGCGAGATGCGGATTGTCGCGGCCTCCCGCGGTGCCGCCGACGAGCTCGCGCGATCCGTCGCACGCGAGTCCGGGGCCACGCTCGGCCTGCACCGCTTCAGCATCACCCAGCTCGCGGCGCGCCTTGCCGTGCACGAGCTCGCGGAGCAGGGGCGCGCGCCCGTCACCTACCTTGGCTCCGAAGCGGTCGCGGCCCGGGCCGTCTTCGAGGTCCAGCGCAGCGGCGCGCTCACATATTTCGCGCCAGTGGCCGGCGCGCCCGGTTTTCCCCGCGCGCTCGCCCGGACGCTGCAGGAGCTGCGCCTCGCGCAGGTGCCTGCCGGGGCGCTCGAGGCGCTTCCGCTCGGCGGCCCGGACCTCGCCCTTCTCCTGGAGCGGTTCGACCACGAGTTCGACACCGCCTCTGCCGCCGATCGCGCGACGCTCTTCCGCACCGCCACGGCGGTGCTCGACCGGCAGTCCACGGCCACGCCGCAGAGCCTGGACCCGGGCCAACCTTTGGTGCTCCTCGATGTTCCCCTCGATTCTCCCGTGGAGTTCGAGTTCGTCCGGGCGCTGATCCGATCGTCGCCTGACGTCCTCGTCACCGTGCCCTTCGGGGACATCCAGGCGCTCAACCGCCTCGCGTCGATCGGCCTGCGGCCGGAGGT
>JANPJN010000066.1:0-1603 GCA_031425515.1 Acidobacteriota bacterium
GATCTCGTCCGGGAAGAACGGCTTCACATCGTGGAAGCGGAAGTGATCGAAATTGATGTGCGCCCAGGGACTCTCCTTGAGGTACACCGCTGTTGGTGCGCCGGTCTCCTCGTCCACGATCCGGATGAGGATGTCCTTGCCAGCCTGCGCACGCAGGTCCACGACCGCGGGACGGAGGCGCGGCGCGTCGGTCCCGGCAATGGTGTAGATCGGCTGCCCGTCCTCCGTCGTCACGATCTCGACGCGTGTGCTGGCGAAGGCGCCTCCGGAGACGAGAAAACTGGCGTACGGGTGCGACACGCGGAAGGGCGCAGACACGAGCGTGCCGCGGCGCGCGTTGCTCGTCCCGCCGCTGCTCGCCCAGAACGTCCCGGCGTGGCCCCGTACCGCACTGGCCTGAGCTCCCGCGGCGCCGGTTGCGCCCTGGCCCTGGACGATCTCGAACGCGTTACCGGTCACCGTCCAGTCCGCGAGCGTGCCCGTCTCGAAGTCGAGATTGAGCGTGCGTCCGTTGCTGACGGCGACGACGCCTTCCGACGAGACGCGCGGGGCGTCCGAGACCTCGAGGCGTCCCTCCATGCCGGCCGCCCGGTGACCTGGCAGCGAGCAGTAGTAGGTGTCGCTCGCCTCGGCCTTGAACGTGATGCTCGCGCTCGCGCCCTTGTCGAGAATCTCCGTGCTCTTGACCTTGAGCTTCTCGAGCGCGATGTCGTGAACCATCAACTCGGCGTTCACGATCGTCACCCGGACGGTCTCGCCCGTCCGCGCCCAGAGAGTCGGATTGCGGACCCCGTCGATTTCACCGCCCACCCCCCGGTATCCAAGCATTGAGGACTGGAGGGTGTACTCACGATCGGGTGGGGCCGCGGCTCCGGCTGTCTGTCCGGCGACACTGCCGCGCGCGGCAGGCAGCAGGACGACGATCGCCGCGAGGCAGGCTGTTGCACCGAGGGCCCGGGCCCATCGAAACAGGAGAGTACGCCGGGCAGGAACGCTGTGGGATCGAGTCATCTGTGTCTCAGGAGCCGTCTCGCGCTTCCGGCGCTACTTCAGCACGTCGCGGCGCCGGGGCTGCGCCGTCAGCCATTCCTCCCGCGGGACCGTCTTTTTCGCGTGCACGAGCACGAAGGTGCCGCGCTTGTTGCCCACGACGATGTCGGGGAGTGCGTCGCCGTTGATGTCGGTGGCGACGACCTGCGTGCCGACGCCGGATTGGTCGTCCACGAGATACGGGATGAAGTCCACCGCACCTCCGGCCGTGCGCGTCAGCCTGAACCAGTAGACAACGGCCGCCTCGTTGCGATCGGGATCACCGGTACGCCCGTGCGACCAGAAGCGCTTGCCCGTGACGATGTCCTCGAGGCCGTCGCCGTCCATGTCCACGAGATCAATTGCGTGGATCTCGGAGAACTTCACCCCATACGGGTTGTCGTCGACGGTCTTGTTCATCAGCACGTGCTCTCGGAACCTGACGAGATCTCCGTCGCGGTATTGCTCGTACCACGCCAGCCCGAAGGCGTGCGCCGAGAGTGCGGTGATGATGTCGGTGAGGCCGTCGCCGTTGACGTCGTACGCATGCATCTGCGAGCCGCCGTCGCCCATC
>JANPJN010000067.1:0-1669 GCA_031425515.1 Acidobacteriota bacterium
CGGCACCAGGCGCAGCAGATCCGGCACCGTCGTCATGCCCGACCGGCGAATCTCTTCGCTGGTCACGACATACGCCGACGCTGCCGCGTCGAACACGCGCTCCTCCTTCTTGCCCGCGGAGACGATCTCGATCTGCATCAGTTCGTCGAGCGACCGCATCCACAGTGGCTCCGCGGTCTGCGCCCAGGCTGGCCGGGAGCCGACCCACGGCGAGAGTGCCAGGAACGCGAGAAGCGCGGCGCATCTCGCGCTCCGCGCGAACGCGCCGTCGCGACGCGGGACGGCGGGGTTTGCGGCTGGGTTCATCGGTCTCTCGAAGCAAGGTTGTCAGGGCGAGGCGCCGGGTAGACTGCTACGGCCTCCTTGAGCAAAGGTTGGGCCATCGGGCGAGGCTTGGAATCACAGGTTTACGGGGACTCATGCGCCATCGCCGCACGCCGGCAGTGTGCGGTGGCGGGCCCTCGCGCGTGCGGCGCTGGCCTGCCATGCTGCGGGTTGGTAGTATCGATGTGGCTCCGGTCCGAGCCCATGAGGATGTACTTGAGAATGCCTGCCCGAGCCGTGGTCTGCGTGACGTTGCTGTTCGCCGGGATGGTGCCAGTCGCGCTCCGGGCCGCGGAACCTGTGCAACAGACCGCTACGCCCGCCTCGGGCACCGAACCCCTCAAGGCGTTCCTGGACTGCCAGAACTGCTTCCAGGAGTTTCTGCGCGCCGAGGTGACGTTCGTCGATTATGTCCGCGAGCGCGCCGAGGCGGACGTGCACGTCCTGATCTCCACCGTCGAGACGGGGAGCGGCGGGCGCGAGTACACGATGGCGTTCATCGGGCTGAAGGCGCTGGCCGGCAGGGAGCAGACGCTGCGTACGGTGACCGCCTCCACGGATTCGGACGACACGGTGCGCCGGCAGCTTGCGAATGCGCTGCGTCTGGGGCTGCTCACGCAGGTGGCCGCCGAACGCGTCCCGTCACACCTCGGCATCCAGGTCGAGCTGGAGCCGTCTGGCACCCCGCCCGTCAGACAGAACGACAAGTGGAATCACTGGGTGTTCAGCCTGCGCGGCGCGGCATCGTTCGAGGGTGAGGAGTCCAGCCGCCAGACGCAGCTCGGGGCGAGCGTCAGCGCGGATCGGATCACGCCGACCTGGAAGATCACGGTGGGTGCCGACGTGGACCACGAGACCGAGGAGTTCGATCTGGACGAAGACGATCCCGTGAAGGTGAGCCGGCGGGAGCGGGACCTGGACGGGCTGGTCGCCAGGGCCCTCGGCGAGCACTGGTCGGTCGGGGGCCTCGGCGAAGTGTCGTCCTCTACCTTCGACAACATCAAACTGTCGGTCGCGGCGGCGCCCGCCATCGAATACAACGTGTTTCCGTACTCGGCCTACTCGCGGCGCCAGCTCAGGGCGCTGTATGCGATCGGACTCGAGGGGCGCCGATACTACGAGCCGACCCTGTTTGGAAAGACGTCGGAGACCCTTCCAACCCATGCCCTGTCGCTGACGTTCGAGCAGCGCGAGCGATGGGATTCACTCCAGGCGCGCACCGAGTGGTCGCAGTTCCTTCACGATCCCGACAAATCACGGTTCGAGGTCGATGCCGAGGTGGCGTTGCGGGTGACGCGCGGGCTGTCGGTGGGGATGGAGTTGAGCGCGTCGCGTATCCGGGATC
>JANPJN010000068.1:0-5284 GCA_031425515.1 Acidobacteriota bacterium
ATCTCCGAGTGATTCGTGAGCGCGAGCGGCACGCCCGAATTGAGCGCGGTGGAGACGGTGCGGTAGTCGCTCGAGAACGTGTGATGGATGCCGTACCCGAGCGCCGTCTCGATCTGCTTCGGCGCGATCAGATGCTGATCCGACACACGGTTCAGCAGAATCTTCACCCGCTCGCTGCCGGCGCCCAGCTGGCGCACCCGGTCCACGAGCCGCTGGCAGTTGCGTATGGACGGCACGTCGGGGTTCGTGACGAGGAAGATCGTGTCGGCGGCGTAGAGCGCCGCCACGGCGCAGGAGTTGATCATGTTGCCCGCGTCGATCACGATGTAGTCGTAGAGCCGGGCCAGCACACGAAGCAGCTCCTCGATGGCGCCTGCGTCCTGGGCGTTCGGCCGATCGAACTGCTCGGAGGCGGCGAGGATGTCGAGCCCAGACTTGTGGCGCGACATGAGCTCCTTGAGGAAGTCGCGATCGAGCCGGTGCAGGTTCTCGATGGCGTCGAGCACCGTGAACCGGGGGCGAACACCGAGAAACAGCGCGACCTCGCCGAGGCAGGGCTTGAGGTCCAGAATAGCGGTCGGGCGCTTGGTGAGCCGTGCGAGCTCCACTGCGCAGTTCACCGCGACCGTCGTCGTCCCGGAGCCTCCCTTGGCGCCGAGGAAGACGTGCGTGACGCAGGGCTGACGGGCACCGGCCGTCGCCGCTTCCCGACGGGCCGCCGTACGGCGGACTGCGCCGTGGAAGGACTCTTCCATCGCGCGGGCCGTCGGGCCGGTGCCGCCGGAGATCCACGGAAAGAACTCGTTCGCACCGGCGCGCATCGCCTGGAGGATCAGGTCAGGCTCGGAGGTCGCCGCGACGGCAAAGAGCGCCACCCCGGGATGCGCGGCGCGAAGGCGCTCAATCGCGGCCATGGCGGAGGACGCGTCGCCGCGGATGTCCACGACCACCAGGTCGGGCGTCGCCGCTTCGACCCCGCTCCGTCGCTCCTCGAGAATCCCGACCGGAACGCCGCACGCCCGCAGCATCGCTGACAGCTGCCGCCTGAAGTCGTCGTCGTGGCTGATGATCGATGCTGCCAGCTGTGCCATGGTGCCGCTCTTACCGAATCAGTCGAATGGCCTTCGGGAAGACGCCGACTGGCGCCGGTCCCGCGTTGTTGTCGTACATCCCCCGGATTGGCGTGATGCGGCCGAACAGGTCGTTGCCGCGCACGTCGTCGAGGAAGAACCCGATCCAGTTGGCAACTTTCAGATCCGCGTTCCGTCCGTTGCGCTTGCCGCTGTCGTAGTAGACGGGGTCGTAGATCGGGAGCGGGAAGACACGGGGGCTGTGCTGCCCGTAGGGGCTGCCCTTGACCGTGTTCGTCGCCGTGTCCCAGTACGCGCCGGGGTCGCGGTCGATCAGGTCCTGGGCCCCCTGCGTCGTCGGACCGACCATGTTGCCGGGCTCGGACAGGAGCAGATCGCCCGGGTGGTAGACCGTCGTATTGCAGTTGGCGATGTTCCAGCGATATTCGGCGCCGCCGGTGACGCCACCGAGACCGATCGAGAAGTAGAAGCTGGGCGTGATGTTGTTGCCGGTGCCGGCGCGAATCGTGAGCTGCACGCCCCGATCGCGCGACGGGTCATACCCGCTGTAGCCGGACTGGCCAACGGGGATGTAGATGTCAGGATTGGCGAGGGGTTTTCCCTTGTTGTCGTACGCATCATAGGTGTCGGTCGGATCCCAGGGGGGAGTCTGTCGCTCGACCCACTTGTCGGGGATGGTGAAGGGCTTGACGCACTGCATCGCGTTGGCGGGCGCCGCCTCGGCTGTCGCCGTGGCGCCGATATCGGCCGTCGCCATCCCGAAGTAGCGGGCGATGAGCGTCGAGACTGCGTTGCCGCGCTGGGCCTTGCGATAGACGCTCACCTTGACCCGGTTGGGTTCGCCGGTCGGATCGTTCTGGAACACCACATCGGACGGGTTCACCGAGACGCTGCCCGAAATCACCTGGTTGGCCAGCGCGGCGTTCATCGCGCTGGTCTTGGCGGGACCTCCATCGGTCCGGTCCGTGTAGCTGTCGTACACGAAGGCAGTTGCTCCCGCGAGGGCGCCGGCGTCGGCGGAGTTCTGTGCCTGGCTCCGCGCCGTCATGAGCATGCCGAGGTCGATCGCCAGCATGCTCGCGCTCAGGAACGCCATGAAGCTCAGGGCCACGAAGACGTACGTCTTCCCCGATTCGTCGCGACGGAGCCGTGTCAGTCTTTTCATTGCGCTCTCTCGCTTGGTTGGACGCGTGGACCTATCCGCCCCAGGTCACCCTGCTCACCGCTGCAGTTCCTTGGCCTTCTCCATCTCCGCCTGGTAGGCCGCCTGCGCCGACTTCAGACGGGCGGCGGCATCGGCCAGCGCCTTGTCGCGGCGCTGGTCCTCGTCGGCCTTCTGACGCGCCACCTCGGCGTTCTTCCGGGCGACCTCGGTCTCGCGCTGCGCCCGCTCCTTTGCAAGCTTGGCCGCCGCGCGCTGGTCCTCTTCCGCCTTCTTCTGGGTGGCCTTCGCCTCATCCGCCTTGCGGCGCTCGTCGGCCGCTCTGAGCCGCGCGGCACTGTCGGCCGCCTGCTTCTCGGCGGCCTTCTGCTGCTCGATGGCCTTCATCTGCGCCTTCGTCGGGCCGGCGGGCACGTCGGCCTTCACGACCTTCTTCGCAGGCGCCTGGGGAGCCGCCGCGACGGGCGCGGCCGGCTGGGCGACAGGAGCGGCAGGCACCTGCGCCTGGGGAGCCGGGGCGGATACGCGCGGCAGGGCCGCGGCGTTCTGAATCGGGCGCGCCATCGGGGCGGCCTGTTCCGGGGTCGTCATCGCCGCTGCGGGGCTCTCGGCGGGATTGGTGCTCGAGACACGCCCGGGCCGCGCCGCGGGATGACGAGGCGAACCGACATACGGGTCGGGCTGCGGCTCGGTGCGCTCTGGCGCGCCCATGTAGGGGACTACCGGCGCGGGCAGGCCTTCCGACACGCCCATCTGGCCACGACGGATGATCGTCGGCGTAATCATGACGACAAGCTCCGTCTGGTTCTTCTGGAGCGCCTTGCTCTTGAACAGCCAGCCGAGGATCGGGATGTCTCCGATGCCGGGAATCTTGCGCATCGAGTCAGTCACCGAGTTGTTGAGCAGCCCGGCGATCGCGAACGTCTGGCCGTCCCGCAGCTCCACTTCCGTGTTGGTCCGCCGCGTCGTCAGCGCCGGAATCCTGAAGCCGTCGATCACGACCGCGTTGGCGAAATCGAGCGCGCTCACTTCAGGCGTGACCTTCAGGTTGATCAGGTCGCCGCCGAGGACGGTCGGCGTGAAGTGCAGCCGGATGCCGAACTCCTTGAACTGCACGGTCACCGAGTTACCGCCGTTGCCCGACTGCACGACCGGAATCGGGAACTCGCCGCCGGCGAGGAAGCTCGCCTCCTTCCCGTTCGTGGCGATGAGATTGGGTTCCGCCAGGCTCTGGAACAGCCCCTTCTCCTGCAGCGCACGTACGACGGTGCCGACGTTGTACTTGTTGTTGAAGATGAAGAGATTCAGGAAGTCGCTCAGCGAGTACTTGCCGGACGCCGCGGTCAGATCGCCGTCCAGATTCCCCGTGCGTGACAGCTCGCTGAAGTTGGGCGCCGAGAACTGCTGCGTGCTCGAGCGCGCGATCCAGTCCTTGTAGCCGGTCGGTCCCGTGAAGAAGCTCGCCCCGAGCTCCTGCACGGCCGAGCGGCTTACTTCCGCGAAGCGCACCCGCAGCATCACCTGATTCGACGCCACGCCCTCCTGCTGCTTCAGCAGATTGACGACGTTCTCGGCCTTGTCCACGTAGCCGCCGGCCACGCTCGCGGCCTTCTCGACGACGTACTGGCTCGAGACGGTGCCGGAGATGACGACGTCCTTGCCGCTGCCGACGATGGCGATGGGCTCGCCGGGGAACAGCTGGCGGAGCTGCTCGCCGAGGGCGCTGAGGTCGCGGCGCACCTTGACTTCGTAGGTGGTGATCGCCCCGCCGCGGTCCCACACGAAGAGCGAGATGGTGCCCGGAGCCTTGCCGTGTATCAGCAGCTGGCCGGGCGCCGTGACCATCGCGTCGGCGATGTCGGGCACGGTCAGCGACACACGGGCAATGGGTGACCCCACGTTGATCACCGTGGATCGGCCCACGAGGAGGTCGATGTCGGTGGACACCGCTGGAATCGCGCGTGCGGCGCCGGCGGCCGGCGCCGCGGCCGCGCTGAACTGCGGCTGGGCCTGCTGTGCCTGGGGGGCCGACACGAGGACCACGATGATGAAGGCGGCCAGTGCCGGCTTGAGAATTGTTGCCCGCGGAGTCATGACATCTCCTTGAATACAGTTGTGCGAGTTACCAGTTACCAGTCGGTTCGCTGATAACTACCGGACTACTTCGGACGCGCGCTTGTCGCCGCGAATCATCTCGACCGTCGGCGTGGGGGGGGCCAGGGGCGCCGCCGCCTGCGTGACCGGCTGCGCCGCTGCGGCGCGCGTCCGGAGACGCGCGGGCGCGGGGGCCGCCTGCGGACGCGCCGAGACGGATCCCATCAGGCCGGCCGTCTTGATGCCGGGGGTCGCAGGCGCTCCCTGATCCATGGGGTTGCGCAGCGCCAGCTGAATCTTGCCTTCGGTGCTCGCGAGCGCGAGCCGCTCCGACTGTTCCGGGTTGACGAGCAGCGTCACGACAGTGACCTGCATCGCCTTGCCCTTTTCCTGGTCCTGCTCCATCCGCGTGCCGGCGGTCAGCACCTGGACGTTCGACAGGATGACGCGCGAGGTGATGTCCGCGCGCGCATCCGTGGGGCTGGCCGTCGCGACCACGTCGACGCGGTTGCCCGGCAGCACGTAGCCGGCAACGCCGACCACTTCGTTGACGCGAACCGAGACGGCGCGCATGCCTTCCGGAATGACCGGCGGAAGCCCGGAACCGGCCTCCTTCGACGCCAGCTTGCCGGCCAGGACGATCTCGTTCTTCACGACCGGAACGATCAGCCCGCGGCCGACGACGTCCGAGATCTTCGAGAAGGCGCCTTCGGGCGCCTTGCCGGCGGGAAAGCCGATGACCTGGAGGTCGTCCTTCTTGAGCTCCGAGCCGAGCTGCAGGTCCGCCGCGGCCACGACCACGGGCTGCGTCGGGGCCTCGGTGGACGTACCGGGCTTGTTGTTAATCAGGTTGTAGGTGCCATAGGCCAGCCCGCCGCCGGCGAGGATAGCAAAGGCGAGAACGGCAAAGATTCGGCTGCGCATTGGAAGTCCTTTG
>JANPJN010000069.1:0-3209 GCA_031425515.1 Acidobacteriota bacterium
GAGCGGATCCGCGTGCTGATCGCGCGAGAGGGATGCTGATCACGAGGTCCCTTCCCTTTCCGAAAGCGATCGTTCGGCCGTCACCGAGTTCTCGCGCGAACAAGACGTCACCCGCGACGGAGAGTCACATGAAATGCGGAACCTGATCAGAACCGCGAGTACGGCGTTCGAAGTGCTCCGGACGGGGAAGGTTGGCGTCGGAGGGAGCACCGGAGCTGTGGTCCTGCGCAGCCTCCGGGCGATGGATGCCCTGGCGAATCGCCAGTCCGCCCAGATCGCACCACCCATCACCGACTCTCAGGCTCCTTGACCAGGCAGTAGTGACCTCCCAGTTGTCGCCCGGCATATTCGCCGTCCGCTCTCCGCGCGGTCATAGTCCCACCGCTCCACGGTCGGCCTCATCCAGCTGTTCCCGCACTTTCCGCGTCAGTTCCGTTACCGTATAGGGCTTGCTTATGAACTGTGCGGAGTCATCGAGCACCCCGCGACGCAGGATGGTGTCGTCCGTGTAGCCGGACGTGTAGAGAACCTTCATGCCCGGGCGAACGCACGACAGGTGATCCGCCAATTCCCGTCCCGACATCCCAGGCATGACCAGGTCGGTGAGCATCAAGTGGACGGGACCGCCGTGCCGGTCCAGGATCGACAATGCGTCCGCGGCGCTGCTGGCGGCGAGGATGGTGTAACCAGCCGAGGCTAGAATTCGCGACGCCAGATTGCGGACGGCGACCTCGTCCTCGACGACGAGAATGGTTCCCGTGCCTCGGCCAGGCGCGCCTTCGCGTTGTACGCGCGAGGTGACAGGATCAGTGCTGGCCGTCGACCGCGCTGCTCGTGGCCTGCCTGCGGGTCGAACGTCAGCCAGACGAGATCGCCAGCGTCGGGGACGTAGCTCCGCGGCCGAAGCCGCGGCTGCACTTCAACAAACTGTTGTTCCGGACCCTCAACGAAGGCCCAGGCTTCGGAGCCAGTCGGCGACGAGCATGGACGGGAACGTCGAGAGCATCGTGTCCGTCTCTATCGGTTCCCCCACCGCAGACAGCAGGACGCAGGCGCACTCGTCCTGCGATTCGAGGGCGCGCCCGCGCTTGCCGTCATTCATCACGCGAGCCATGACGTCGGTGACTGTCGGCAGGGGACGCGGCAGGCCCTCTGGCACCAGACGCTGGACGAGCATGTCGTGCCGGGCGCTCTCGGCGCGCCCCATCAGCCCGAGCTGCGACGCCACGTACGAACAGGACCGCATCCCCCAGCAGATCGCAAGCCCGTGGGGCAGAACGCCCGGCGGGTAGCTGAGCTCGAGCGCATGCCCCACCGTGTGGCCGTACTCGAAGATCATGCCGGCGCCGGCCTCCCGCTCATCCACCGCCAGCGCAGGAAGCTTGGCCCGAATGCCTGCCTCGACGATCTCAGCAAGAAGCGAGTCCTGGAACGCGTCCTGAGCATGCGCGTCCAGCATCCGCTCTGCCAGGGGGAAGTGCTCGCCGCCGAGCACCAATGCGTTCTTCACGAGCTCACCCATGCCCGCTCGCAGTTCGCGTGTCGGCAGCGTACGCAGGTAACGCGTATTGACGACGTTCAGACTGGCGGCGTGGAACGTCCCGAAATTGTTCTTCCGGTCGGAGACGTTGATCGCCGTCTTCATCGATGGGACGACGTCGTTCTGCGCCATCAAGGTGGTGGGCACGTAACACAGCCGAAGGCCCCGATAGATCAGGGCCGCGGCCAGGCCGCCGACGTTCATGGTGGCGCCGCCGCCGAAGACCAGCACGAGGGAACGTCTGGTCGCCCCACCCGCCAGGAAAGTCTCAGTCACCTCGCCCAGGGCGGGCAGGGTCTTGCAGCGTTCCCCTTCCGGAGCGACAAACACCACCCCCGGCGAGTCTCCCAGGGCGGCGAATCGCGTCACATCGTCGGCATACAGACTCGCGACGACCGGGTCAACGATCACCAGCACGCGATCGGGAGCGAGCGCGCGAATGGCCTCGGTCGCCGACCGATCGAAGACCGGACCACTACCGAGAAGCACCGGCACACAGATGCTTCCGAACCGAATATCCAGCGCAATCACGTCGTGGAGCTCCATTCTTTGTCGCGGCACATCGCCGCGCGAGCCAGAGGAAGCCGCGTCACGATCGCCAGACCGCCGCGTACTTCTTTCGGTAGGTCGGGTTGGTCTCCAGCGCCATGAGCGTCCCGGCTGCGGACCGAATCCCCTCATCGTTGACCTGATCGTAAACGCGGCGCATCACGACCAGAATGTCGTACCGAATGAGGGTACCGTTCTTCTCAGGTGCACACTCCCTGAACCGCTTCGCGAGGCCCTTCATCAGCACGGCTCGCTGGGGGGGCGCGACGACGCCAATCTTCCAGAGCGACTGAAGGCAATGGCGGGCCGTCACGAACCGCTCGTCCTTCGTGACGTCGAGCAGGACCGCGACATCCCTCACCATCCGTCCCGTGGAATCGCTCCTGGCGAGATTGCTCAGGACCTGCGCGGCGATTGATCGTTGCCGATTGTCTCCGTCCACCAGGAGACGGAGCAGATCGTCCCAGATCTCGTACGCCCAGGGGACCGGGTCGTCTGTCGCCTTCAGCAGGGCCTGGAACGCGTGATTCTGGCGGGACTGGTCGGGCGAGCGAAGGTCTTCAATGTGGGCGAGGTGAGCTCTGGTCGCCATGGTGCATCAGCCGCGCTGCGCCAGCTGGATCAGGTTGCCGCACGTGTCCTCGAGCACGGCCGTCGTTACCGGGCCCATCACGACCGGCGGCTGCGTGAACACGACCCCCAGGGCGCTGAGCCGCTGATACTCGGCGCGCACGTCGTCCACGGCGAACGAGGCAAACGGGATACCGTCCTCCGCCAGTGCCTGCTTGAACGGCTTCACGGCCGGATGGCCGTCCGGCTCCAGGAGCAGCTCGGGGCCGTCGCTGTCGTCGGGTGACACCACCGTGAGCCAGCGCATGTGCCCGAACGGGATTTCCGTCTTCTTGATGAAGCCCAATCTGTTCGTGTAGAACGCCAGGGCTTTGTCCTGGTCGTCCACGAAAACGCTGCTCACCACGATTCTCATCAACTCCCTCCTTTGGAACCCCGTGCGAGCCACCGCTCGACAATCTGCCGAAGCGGCGCGGTCTGCACGTAGTGAAGTTTGTATCTGCCGTCGCGGACGCTCGACACCAGGCCTGCCGCCTCCAGCACCTCCAGG
>JANPJN010000070.1:0-6006 GCA_031425515.1 Acidobacteriota bacterium
CGTCCCTGCTCGTCGATGACGACCTCCAGCATCCCGCGGTCGCGCATCTGGCTGGTGATTCGGGCGGGCACGCGGGGCACCTCCTGTTTGATGGCGGTCGGCGCGATCACGCCCGGCTCCTCCGCGGTCCACACATGATTGGGTGGCGGAGCGGGCCGCGCGGCGGCCGCGACCACGACGGGTGCGGCTGGCTTGACCGGCTCCGGCGGCGGCGCGGCGGCCGCCGTGCTCAGGTCCAGAAACCCTGCGGCGAGCACGCGCAGGTCGGCGAGCCGGTTCCCCATCTGCGGGTCGTTCAACAGGGCCAGGAGATCGCGGAAGGCGGCCTCGGCCGCCTTGAAGTCCTTCTGATCGTACGCCGCCTTGGCGGCCGTGTAGCGGGAGGCCGCGATGTCGGGCAGCAGGCGCTGGCGCACCTCGCTGAAGGCGCTGCGCACGCGCGGCGAGGCATCCGACTCGCCGGGCACGAACGCGGGGTCGGCGGTCACGACGGCCGCAATCGCGGTCAGGGCCTCTGGGCCGCGTCCGAGCGCCAGCAGGCAGAGCGAGCGGTACTGTTCGATCGATTTCCGGTCGGTGGAATCGTCTCGCCGCATACCGTTCAGCACGGTCAGCGCCTCGTCGTACCGGGCCGACGCGTAGAGGTCGCGGGCGGCCGAGAGTGGGCCCCCCTCCTGCGCGAGCGTCACCCCACCGAGGCACGCGGCGATGCACAGCGTTGTCAGAATCCGGTTCTTCATCTTGACCTGCCTGGTGACTGCCGCGCGCCGGGCGTCCCGCGTCCCGCGATCTGCGGGGCCGTCAGCGGCGCCGCCGCGGTCATTTCGTATTCATGTCCACGCTGAGACGCACGGGCGCTCCCGCCGTGACCGACACGGCGTGGCGCTTCTCTCCGAGCTTCGGGTGCCTGAAGACGATCTCGTGCGGGCCGATCGGCACCGCCACATTGCCGAGCGGCGTCTCACCCGCGCGCTGGCCGTCGATCCAGACTTCGGCCCACGGGGACGCGTTGAGACTGACCACGCCCTGCGGCAGCTCCAGCCCGATCGAGGCCACCTTGCCGGGCGCCACCGTCACGACGCGCGTGGACCGATAGCCGAGCGCCTCGTTCACGAGCTCGAGTTCGTGCCGGCCCGACGCCATCATGATCCGGTCGGTGTCGGTGTTGCCGAGGAGCCGGCCGTCCTCCCGGATGTCGAGAGTGAACGGTGCCTTGACCGCCACCCAGCCCGACACCGGACCGCCCGACGCCGCGGGACCGATTGGCGCGACGATGGACGCCGTGCCCCCCGCCTGCACACTCACGGAGTGACGGGCAATCACGCCGCCCGACTGGAGCTCGACCTGATGATCCCCGGGCGCCAGATCCACGACCGTAAGAGGAGCGGTGCCGCGCAGCACACCGTCCACGAGGACAGCGGCGCCTGCGGGCTCGGATCGTACCGACAGTTGGCCCGTGGCGGGGGCGTCGGCGAACTCGAGATACTGCGACACCTCGGCCCCGGCGGCCACGTTCAGTGGAATCACGCGCGGCACACCGCGTCCGCGCAGCTCGAGAATATGGGCGCCGGAGGCCAGGGTCACGCGCATGGGCGTCTTGCCACGATCGACGCCGTCCACGAACACCGCCACGCCGGCAGGATTCGACTGCACGACGAGCGCGCCGAGTGCCGGGGCGGCCGCGCCGCTGCCGTAGAACTTGAAACCGACCACGCCGATGCTGGCGATCGCGATGAAGACGGCGGCGGCAATCGCGAGACGCCGCGCGGTGGCGCGCGGCGGCCCGGCGCTCCGCGCGGGCGCGACCGGCTCGACGGTGAAGGGGGCGGAGGGATTGAAGAGCGTCGCGGGAGCGGGCTCCTCGTGTTCGTCCTCGTCCAGGTGATGCGCCGACGCGGCGACGGCTTCCGGCGTGGGCGCTGCCACGGCCACCCGGGCCGCGACTGGAACCGGCATGGGGACCTGGACCTGAGCCGGTGGGAGCGCGATGTCCGGGACCATGGCGGGCCCGGAGGCGGCGGCGGGTGCCGGCGCCCACCCGTCCATCCGGATCGCCTCGAGGACGGGATCGACATCCGCCTGGTCGTGCGGCGCGAACGCCGCGAGGGCCGGCTGCGCCGGGGCCGCGGTTTCCGGCGCGACCGGCGGCTCGAGCAGCGACGCGATGTATCGCGACAGGAACGTCTCGAGCGCGACGGGGGCGGCGACGTACATCGAATCGTCTGACACCAGCTCCTCGAGCGCCGCCATCGCCTCGGGTGCGGACGCGAACGCACGGCGAACGTCGAGCTGGAGCGCGCGCGCCAGCCACGCCCGGAGCGGCGCCGACAGCGGGCGCTCGTCGCCGAGCGCCGATCGCTCGCGCGCCGCCTCGAGCAGCGCGGGAATGTGCTGCGGATACTCGTCGGCCGCCAGCGGGCGCCCGAGAATCAGGGCGAGCGCCACGAGCCCCATGCCGGTGACGTCGGACCGGTGGTCGAAGCGTGGCAGCCCGGCGCTCGGCGGCATCGCCACCCGGAACTCCTGCCACAGCCGGTCGCGCCCGTACTGCAACTGCTCGATGGCGGCGCCGAGCACGTGCTCGACGATCACGAGGCGGCCGTGCGGCGCCACGAGCAACCGCTCCGGGGCGATCAGCCCGTGGGCGACGTCGCGCGCGTTCTCGTGCAGCACGGCGACGGCCGGGACGAGCTGCCGGACCAGACACAGCGCGGCGTTGATATCGAGCTGCAGCCGGCGCTCCTGCGCGACCCGCAGGATGTCGGACAGCCTCGTGCCCTCGAGATGATCCGAGACCACGGCGAGCGAGGACATCGACCCCATCCCGCGGTCCACCCGCCGCACGCGCGCGTAGTAGGTCTGCCTGAAGTTGGCGAGCCGCGCCACACGCTCCCGCAGCGCGAACTCGAAGGAGGGCACGGCGGTCAGCACCGGCCGCAGCCGCAGGATCTGCAGCAGCTCGCCGGTCGCGCCGTCGGCCGCAACGACGCGGTCGCCGAGACCGTCGGAGAAGAGCGGGGCTTCCGGCTGTTCGTCGGGGGCGAGGCTGGACATGGCGAGGAGTGGGAGTGCAACGGCAGGACCATCCGCACACGGCCGTGCTCAGCCGTGCAAGTTGTTTGGTATCAATGAGTCACGGCATATATTGGCGCGTCTGGCGAAGCCTCGGAATTACAATGCTGTCGAGCCAGCCGCGGATCCGTCATCGGCGCCAGGGCGACCCCGGTGGGGTATGCTGACGGCCATTCTGCCGACCGGCACTCCGCCCCAGCCGTCCCTCCGCGCCGGGTTTCGCGCGTCCGCGCTGCTGTGGCCGATCGCGTTCCTCGCGCTCGCCGTGCTGTGGACCTGGCCCCTCGCCGCGCACCTGTCCTCGCGCATCCCCCACGACCCGGGCGACTCGGTCCTCAACATCTGGCTCCTCTGGTGGAACGCCCATGCCGTGCCCTTTACCGCCCGCTGGTGGAGCCCGCCGATCTTCTTTCCCATGGAGGGCGCGCTGGCGCTCTCCGAGCACCTCGCGGGCTTCGGGCCGATGACGACCCCGCTGCAGTGGGGGGGCGCGGGGCCTCTGGCGGCCTACAACGTGGCGTTCGTGCTGTCGTTCGGCCTGTCCGGCTACTTCACCTTCCTGCTCGTGCGACGCCTGGCGGGCCCGGACGCGGATCCGGCGGTGGCCGCGCTCGCGGGCATGTGCGCGGGGATGATCTACGGCTTCGGACCCTACCGGGCGGGGCAGCTCGCGCACCTCCAGGTGCTGACGTCGCAGTGGATGCCGCTCGCGCTCCTCGCGATGCACGCGTGGATGGGCGAGGGACGCCGGCGCTGGCTCGTGGTGGCGGGAGCTGCCTGGCTGATCCAGGCGCTCTCGAACGGCTACTACCTTTTCTTCTTTCCGGTTTTGGTCCTGCTCTGGCTGTTCTCGTTCGTGGACTGGCGGCGCCAGCCGTCGCGCGGCCTCTGGCTCGTCGGCGCTTTTGTCGCGGCCTCGGCCCCGCTGCTCCCCGTCCTGCTCACATACGCCCGCGTCCAGCGCGATCTGGGATTGAGCCGGACCGCCGGCGAAATGGCCAACTTCAGCGCGCGGCCTGACGCCTTCCTGCACGCGTCGGGATTGCTGCGGTTCTGGCCGACGGTCCCGACGGCGACGACCGAAGAGTTCCTGTTCCCCGGTCTGACTGGCGTCGCACTCATCCTCATTGCGCTCTGCGCCGGCATCGCACACTTGACGCGCTCGCATCCGCCCGCCGCATCGTCCAGAAGCCCCCTCCTCTTCTACACGCTGGCCGCGATTCTGATGGCGGCCCTGGCCTGCGGCCCCGCGGGACCAGGCGCCTCGCCCTGGCTGCGCCCGTACTCCGCGCTGATGTGGCTCCCCGGGTTCGATGCGCTGCGTGTGCCGGCCCGTTTCGCGATGCTGGCCTCGCTCTGTCTCGCGGTCGCGGCCGGCCTGGCCTTCGCACGCCTGACGCCCAGACGCGGCCGCGCCAGCGCCGTGCTCGCCGCGGTCGTCCTGGCGGGCGCCTGGCTGGACGGCTGGATGGTGCCGCTCCCGCTCGTCGCGCCGCCGGGCCGGGTCGAGCTCCCCGACCTGCCGGGTTCCGCCGTGATCGAACTGCCGCTCGGCGAAGGGGCGGTGGACACGGCCGCGATGTATCGCGCGATGACGCACGGGCGGCCGCTGGTCAATGGCTACAGCGGCCATCAGCCGCCGCATTACGTCATTCTCGCCATGGCCCTCAGGCGGGGCGACCCTTCCGCGCTGCTCGAGCTCGCCCGGGGACGACCGCTGCTGATCCTCGTCAATGGCGCTTTCGACTCCACTGGCCACATGCGGCGGCTCGTCGAGGGGCTGCCGGAGATCGAGGCCCGCGGCGCCTCGGCCGCCGGCCAGCTCTACGTGCTCCCGCCCCGGGCCGGCTCACGCACACCCCCGTCGGGCCCCGCGTGGCCGTCAACGCGCCGGGAGACAGGCCGATTCGAGGTCGAGCTGGATCTCGGCGAGGTCCGCACGGTCCGGACCATAGGATTCCCCCTCCGCTGGCACTACGGGGAGCTCGACAACAGGATCCGCATCCAGGGCTCCGCGGACGGCCGCACGTTCACCACGGTCTGGGAGGACTACACGGCCGGCGCGGCGGTGGCGGCCGCGCTGGCGAGCCCGCTGGAAGCCCCCGTCCACTTCACGCTCCCGGACGTCTCTATGCGGTATGTGCGCATCTATCCGGCGGCGGCATGGCTGCAGCGCGAGGTCACGGCGTACGGGCCCCGATAGGTGAACGCTGCATGTATCATTGTCTAAGGCACCGTCGCCCTGCGTCTCAGGGACCGTCGCCCTGCCCCTCGGAAACTTCACGCTCAGGTTCAAACACATCAACCATGCACTCATCGTCTGGTCGCATCGTTCTCGTTTGCCTCGCACTCGCCGCCGCGGTCTCGCCCGCGCGCGCCCAGGAGCACCTCGCGTCGATTCGCGGCGTGGTCATCGACCCGGCCGCCTCGGGCCTGCCGGCCGTCGAGGTTCGCGCCACGCGCGAGGCGACGAACGAATCCAGGCGGGTCAGCTCCGATGACCGCGGCCGCTTCGTGATTTCGGACCTGGCGCCCGGAACATACCGGGTCGAAGTAGGGCATGGGGGCTACGGGCCGTTTCTCGCGCGCATGGAGCTCGCCACGAATCAGGAGTTCCGGATCGAAATCCCGCTGCAGCTCGGCGCGGTGCTGCAGGCGGTGGACGTCACGGCGCCGTTCAGCCCGGTCGACCGCGCGACCCCGGCGCTGAACACGTTCGTGGACACGCGGCAACTCACCGGCCTGCCCCTCGACGGACGCAATTTCCTGGAACTGGCGCTGCTCGCGCCTGGCACGGCGCCGGAGCCACAGGGCTCGGCGAGCTCCGGACGCGGGGATTTCGCCCTCACGGTGCACGGTGCTCGGGAGGATTTCAACGGGTTCCTCCTCGACGGGGTCTATAACAGCGACCCGAAGCTCAACACACCCGCCGTG
>JANPJN010000071.1:0-5203 GCA_031425515.1 Acidobacteriota bacterium
GAGGAGGCGGGACGGCCGTTCGTCCGGCGCGCGCTCGAAGCCGGCATCAACTTCTTCGACACGGCCGACGCCTACTCGCTGGGCGTGTCCGAGGAGATCCTCGGCCGGGCGGTTCGGGAGTTCACCCGACGCGACGAGGTCGTGATTGCCACGAAGGTGTTCTTTCCGATGTCGGACGCGGCGAACGACCGGGGGCTGTCGCGCAAGCACATCATGGCCTCGATCGACGCGTCGTTGCGGCGCCTCGGCACCGACCACGTCGATCTGTACCAGATCCACCGGTGGGATCCCGACACCCCGCTCGACGAAACGCTCCTCGCCCTGCACGACATCGTCCGCGCCGGAAAGGCGCGCTACATCGGCGCCTCGAGCATGTGGGCCTGGCAGTTCGCGACCGCGCTGCACCTGGCCGAACGGAACGGCTGGACCCGCTTCGTGTCGATGCAGAACCACTACAACCTCGTGTACCGCGAAGAGGAGCGGGAGATGCTGCCGCTCTGCCGCGCCGAGGGCATCGGCGTCATCCCCTGGAGCCCGCTCGCCCGGGGGTTCCTCGCCGGAAACCGTCGCGCGGCCGACCACGGCGACACCGATCGCGCCCGCACCGACGACATCGCCCATCGTCTCTACTACGCCGACTCCGACTTCCGCATCGTCGATCGCGTGGTCGCGCTGGCGGAGGAGCGTGGTGTGTCGGCGGCGCAGATCGCACTGGCGTGGGTGATCGGGCAGCCAGGCATCGCCGCGCCGATTGTCGGCGCCTCGAAGATGCCGCAGCTCGAGCAGGCGATCGCCGCGCTCGACATCAAGCTGTCAGCCGAGGAGCGCCAGCGACTCGAGGAGCCGTACGAGCCGCATCAGGTGCGCTGGTAGCTTCAGCGGGAGATGCAGGGCCCGACCGACGAAATTGGCTTGGTCCCCACTTTCAGACATTTTTGTCACAGGAGCCGACGGTTCTGTCGAAGTTCGTCAGATGCCCTCGAACCCCTTGAAGCGCGGTGCAGCGGCGCTGATAATACCCGCTCGGGGATTTATCTCTCCTCGTTCTCATTCAGCCGCGACTACGAAAGGACACAAAAATGGGTTCCGCTTCATCCGGCCACGCCATTCGCAGCATCAGTGAATGGGGCACGACTCTCAGCCAGCGGCCGGTGACCGCAGGCGGGAAAATGAGCGACGATTTTGGCTCCCTGACGTTCAGCGACCAGGTGCAGCGCGCGCGTCTGCCGAAGGACGCGTATCGGGCCCTCCGTCGCGCGGTCGCGCAGGGAGAGCCGCTCGACGCGTCGGTGGCCGACATCATCGCGAGCGCGCTCAAGGACTGGGCCGTGGAGCACGGCGCGACCCACTACACGCACTGGTTCCAGCCGATGACCGGCATCACCGCGGAGAAGCACGACAGCTTCCTCTCGCAGACGCCGGACGGCCGCGGCGTCGCGGAGTTCAGCGGCAAGGAGCTGATCAAGGGTGAGCCGGATGCGTCGAGCTTCCCCTCGGGCGGCATGCGGTCCACGTTCGAGGCGCGCGGCTACACGGCGTGGGACCCGACGAGCCCCCCGTGGCTGCTCGTCACTTCCAACGGCACGACGCTCGTCATCCCGACGGCGTTCGTGAGCTGGACGGGCGACGCGCTCGACAAGAAGACGCCGCTGCTCCGTTCGATGGAAGCGGTGTCGAAGCAGGCGGTGCGCATCCTCAAGTTGTTCGGGTCGAAGGCGCAGCGCGTCCACGCGACCTGCGGCCCCGAGCAGGAATACTTTCTCGTCGACCGCCAGTTCTACTTCACGCGCCCCGACCTGATCAACGCGGGCCGCACGCTCTTCGGCGCCAGGCCCCCGAAGGGCCAGGAGATGGAGGACCACTACTTCGGCTCCATCCCCGACCGCGTGCTCGCCTACATGCAGGAGTGCGAGCGGGAGCTCTACAAGGTCGGCGTGCCGATCAAGACGCGTCACAACGAGGTTGCGCCGGGGCAGTTCGAAGTGGCGCCGATCTTCGAGAACGCCAACGTCGCCACCGACCATCAGATGATGACGATGGAGATGCTGCGGCGGATTGCGCCGAAGTACGGCCTCGCGTGCCTGATGCACGAGAAGCCGTTTGCGGGCGTGAACGGATCCGGCAAGCACCTGAACTGGAGCATCAGCGACGACCACGGCAACAACCTGCTGAGCCCCGGCGACACGCCGCACGACAACATCCAGTTCCTGGTCTTCTGCGCCGCGGTGCTGCGGGCGGTGAACAAGTTCCAGGGGCTCCTGCGCTTCAGCATCGCCAGCGCGGGCAACGATCACCGTCTCGGCGCCAACGAGGCGCCTCCGGCCATCCTGTCGATCTTCCTCGGCGACATGCTGACCGACATCTTCGAGCAGATCGAGCGCGGCTCGGCCAAGACCACCAAGTCGGGCGGCCTGCTCGACACGGGTGTGGCCGTGCTGCCGAAGCTGCCGCGCGACGCGGGCGACCGCAACCGCACGAGCCCGTTCGCCTTCACCGGCAACAAGTTCGAGTTCCGCGCGGTCTCGGCCAACCAGAGCATCGCGTTTCCGAACATCGCGCTGAACGTTGCCGTCACCGAGGCGCTCGACTACATGGCCACCGAGCTCGAACGGGGCCTCAAGGAGGGCAAGAAGCTGCCGGTCGCCGTCAAGGCGCTGCTCACGAAGACGATCAAGGAGAACAAGCGGATCATCTTCAACGGCAACGGGTACTCCGAGGAGTGGCAGGCCGAAGCGGCGCGCCGCGGCCTGCTCAATCTGCGGACGTCGGTCGATGCCTATCCCGAGCTGATGAAGACCGATGTCGTGAAGGCCTTCGAGAAGTACGGCGTCCTGAACGAGCGCGAGGTGCGCGCCCGCTACGACGTGGCCATCGAGCAGTACAACAAGACCATCAACATCGAGGCGCAGCTCATGGTCCTGATGGCGAACCGCTACATTCTGCCGGCCGCGTTCAAGTACCAGAACGCGCTGGCGGAGACGGTGGTCGCGGTGAAGGCCGCCGGGGCAGCCGCCAAAGAGACGCGCAAGGCGCTCGACACGATCTGCGGCCTGACAGACGACTGCAAGTCGCGCGTCGACGCGCTCCAGGATCTCCTCGAGCACGACGGGACGGGCGACGCGGAAAAGCACGCGAAGTACTTCCGCGACAAGGTGCTGCCGGCCATGACGCTGCTGCGGGAATCGGGCGATGCGCTCGAGGGGCTCGTGCCGCACGACCTCTGGCCGCTGCCGACCTACCGCGAGATGCTGTTCGTCAGGTAGTCGCATCCGCGCTCGGCAAGGGGGCGCCGCGTTCTTTGCGCGGCGCCCCTTTGTCATGCCCGGCCCGTTCTCCCGTTGAGCCACACGGTCCGAACCGGGTAGCACTTTCGCGGAAATGAAGGCATGATCGTGCCGCGTGACGAGATTGCTCATCTTCCCGGCGGCAGCCCTGATCCTGGCGACGGCCGACCTCTCCGGACCTCCGCAGCCCCGGCAGGACGCCGCCTCCATCCTCCAGCCCTACGTCCGTGCGAGCGAAGCCGAGCTCAGGCGGCTCGACCGCGGAGACGTCCTCACCAAGACCCTCGATTCGCCGGACGGCCGTGAGGTGACGTCGTTCGGCGTCATCCGCGTGATGTGCACGGCCGACACCTTCGTCGAGCGCCTCCGCGACATCGAGCGCTTCAAGGCCAGCGAATACGTGCTGCAGATCGGCCGCTTCACACCGCAGCCGTCAGTCGCGGATCTCGCCGGCCTGACGCTCGACCACGGCGATCGCGAGGCGATGCGGACCTGCGTGCCCCAGGACTGCGGCCTGCGGCTGCCCGCCCAGGCGATGGACCGCTTTCGCACCGGCATTCCGTGGGGAACCCCCGGCGAGGTGGAAGCGGCCGCCGTCGCGATGCGGCAGTTCCTGGCCGACGAGGCCCGGACATACCTGGCGAGCGGCAGCACCGCGCTTCCGGACTACGCCGACCAGCACGGCACCACCCCGAGGGCCCAGGCCTTCCGGCAGCTCCTGCGGCCGGTGGACTACAAGGCCGAAAGCCAGCCCGAGATGTTCCGCTGGCTCGACGAGTTTCCGAAGGGCACTCTCGAAGGCGCCGACAGCTTTCTCTACTGGTCGCGCGAGAAGTTCGGTCTCAAGCCGACGATCAGCATCAGTCACTCCGTCCTCCTTCGCCGGAACGGCCTGGTCTCGTTCGGCTCCAAGCAGGTGTTCGCGAGCCACTACTTCGAGGCCTCGCTCGGGATGGCGCTGTTCGTACCGGTCCCGGATACGCCCTACGGCTACGTGACATATCTGAATCGCTCGCGCGTGGACACGCTGCGCGGGTTCCTGGCCCCGATCGCCAGAATCGTCGCGGCGCGCCGAGCGCGCGACGGCCTGGAGCGGATGTTGACAGGGGTCAAAGGCAAGCTGGAACGGCCATGACAACCGTGAGGAGGAACTGACGCATGCGAGTGTCGAAGATCGCGCTCTTGCTCGTACCCGTGCTGGCGACCATCGCTGCCGCCCGGACCCCGGACGCCGCGCCGCCACAGGCTCGTGAATCCACACCCTCCGCCGCCACACGAGGCGCGCGCGTGCAGGTCGTCGCGGACGAGGCCGGCCGCCGTGTGGACGTGACCATCGACGGCAAGCCGTTCACCTCGTACATTTATCCGGCCACCCAGAAGAAGCCGTCGCTGTTTCCGCTGCGGTCGGCCGCCGGCACGGTCGTGACACGAGGCTTTCCGCTGGAGGCGCGGAAAGGGGAACGGGTCGATCATCCACACCACGTCGGTCTGTGGCTGAACCACGGCGACGTGAACGGCCTTGATTTCTGGAACAACTCGGACGCCATCTCCGCGGCGCAGGCGCCGAAGATGGGCACGATCCTCCATCGCCGCGTGGTGGAGGCCCGCAGTGGCGCCGAGACGGGTGAGCTCACGGTGGAGATGGAATGGGTCAAGCCGGACGGCGCACCGCTCGTGGCCGAGCGGACCCGCTTCGTCTTCAGCGGCACGCCGCAGTCCCGCACGGTCGATCGCATCACGACTCTCACCGCCCTGAAAGAGCGCGTGGTCTTCAAGGACAACAAGGAGGGCGTCCTCGGCATCCGGGTCGCGCGCGGGCTGGAGCAGCCGGATTCCAAACCGGACTTCTTTACCGATGCGTCCGGCAAGCCGGCCGCCACGAAGACGGTCGACAACACCGGCGTCGCGGGCGAGTACAC
>JANPJN010000072.1:0-2353 GCA_031425515.1 Acidobacteriota bacterium
TCATCCGCTTCCCGGCCTGTCGTTGGCGCTCGCGCTGCTGGTCCAGGTCTCTCCCGCGCTGGCCCAGGGCCCGGCCGTGACCCCGCCGTCCTCGTCGTTCAGTATCGAGATCGCGAAGCTGGCCACGGCGGTGGAGCCCGAGATGCTCGCCTGGCGCCGCCACCTGCACCAGCACCCGGAGCTCGGCAACCGCGAAGTCGAGACCGCAAAGTTCATCGCCGGGCGCCTGCGCGAGTTTGGACTGGACCCGAAGGAGGGGATCGCGAAGACGGGCGTGGTCGCGCTGCTCACGGGCGGGCGTCCCGGGGGCGTCGTCGCGCTGCGCGCCGACATGGACGCGCTGCCGGTGCGCGAGCAGACGGACCTGCCGTTTGCGAGCAAGGCGACCGCGGAATGGGAAGGGCAGCAGGTGGGTGTGATGCACGCCTGCGGGCACGACACACACGTCGCCATTCTGCTGGCCACGGCCCGGGTGCTGACGCAGATGAAGGACAGGCTGCCCGGAAGCGTCAAATTCATCTTCCAGCCCGCTGAGGAAAACGTGCCGGTTGCGGAACGCCCTGCGGGCGCCGAGGCCATGGTCACGGCCGGTGTGATGCAGAACCCGAAGGTGGACGCGGTGTTCGGCCTGCATGTGTTCGCCAACGTGCCGTCCGGGTCGGTGACCTATCGCAGTGGACCGTTCATGGCGGCCGCCGATGCGTTCGAGATCGTCGTGACCGGCCGGCAGGCGCACGGGTCGTCTCCGTGGCGCGGCGTCGATCCCATTGTCGTCGGGGCGCAGATCGTCACCGCGCTTCAGACGATCGTGAGCCGGAACATCGACATCACCCGGCTGCCGGCGGTCGTGAGCGTGGGGCAGTTCCAGTCGGGCGTACGGAACAACATCATTCCCGAGACTGCCCGGCTGGTCGGCACGATTCGCACGTTCGACGCCGACGTGCAGGGGGAGATTCACACGCGGGTGAAGCGCATCGCGGAGGGGATCGCCGCCGGCGCCGGAGCGACCGTCAGTGTCACGATCGACCGCGGCTATCCCGTGACGGCCAACGACCCGGCCCTGACCGAGCGCATGCGTCCGTCGCTCGAGCGCGCGGCTCCGGGCAAGGTGAAGGAGTCGGAGCTGATCACCGGCGCCGAAGACTTCACGTACTTTCAGCGGCAGGCGCCGGGGCTGTTCGTGTTCCTGGGCATCACGCCTCCGGACCAGGTCGGCAGAGCGGCATCGAACCACTCGCCGGTATTCTTCGTGGACGAGAAGGCGCTCGTTACCGGCGTGCGCGCACTCTCGAACCTCGCCGTGGACTACCTGGCGGGGCCGGCCCGGTAGCTGAGGGCTGTTCTTATGGCCGCACGGTCCTGAGCGGCATCAGGCGGACGGGTCCGAGCAGACCCGAGGGAGTGACGGGCCATTTCGACGCGTCGAAGGGCCGGTAGTTGATGTCCACGAAGTTGATCTCGCGCATGATCTTCCACGCCACGCCGCGTTGATCCATGTCGCGGATGCGATTGGCCGCGAGGTTGGTGACCTCCAGTTCGAGCACGTTGCGGCGAGGCTTCAGGCGGTTGCCCAGCCGCACGACGAACGGCACGCTCCACGCCGTGGCGATCGCTTCGCCGTTCAGACGGACGCGGGCACTCTCGCGCACGTCGCCCAGGTCCAGCGCCCACTCGTCTGTCGTCTCTCGCACGGAGGCGGGGGCGCGGCGACGAAGATCCTCCAGGTCGAACTCGATCCGGTAGCGTGCCGTGCCGGCGAAGCGCTGCGCCTCCCCGCCCAGATCGGTCCATGACCTGAGCTCCGTGACAACAGCGGGCGGAGGAAGCGCGGGGCCGCCCTTCACGAACTGGACCTGCCACGGGCCGGCAAGTGTCAGCGGCAGACCGGCTGGTGCGACGTAGGCCCAGGCGCAGCAACCGGCGTCGCGTGTTGCGTTCGCGCCGCGGCGTCGCGCGAGGGGCGGTGCGAGCGGCACGCGATCGGCAACGCCTCCGGCACGACGTGTCCGCGACGCCGTGCGCAGGATCAGCGACTCTCCGGGCGCGAGCTGCAGGTAGACCTGCGGCTGCGACCCGGCGGTGCGAAGCGGTACATTGCCACCCGCCCCGGTCAACGGATCGAGCAGGACGGCTGAGTCCGCCTCTACGCCGAGCGCGACCCACTGCGCGATCGGCGTCCCGGTCAGGTTGGCGAAAAAGTAGTCGTGCCCTCCCGGATGCGCCCGCCGGATCACGCCTGCGCCCGTGTCCGCGATCGCCTCCCGCACCACCGGCAGCGTCGGGAGCGCCGACAGGACGCTCGCCAGCAGGATACGGCCCCGCCCGACGCGCGCCTCGGAGATATCGGGGGAGG
>JANPJN010000073.1:0-7298 GCA_031425515.1 Acidobacteriota bacterium
GCGCGCGAGGTCGGCACCGAAGGCAAGCTTGGCGGACAGGCGCAGGTCCAGGGGGTGGCTGGGACCTGGAAGGACCTCACCGACAACGTCAACTTCATGGCCGACAACCTCACCAACCAGGTCCGCGGCATCGCCCGCGTCGTCACCGACGTCGCCAACGGCAACCTCAAACGGAAGCTGGTGCTGGAGGCCAAGGGGGAGATCGAGCAGCTCGCCGAAACCATCAACGGGATGATCGACACGCTGGCAACGTTTGCCGACCAGGTCACCGGCGTCGCGCGCGAGGTCGGCATCGAGGGCAAGCTGGGCGGCCAGGCCAGCGTGCCCGGCGCCGCGGGTACCTGGCGCGATCTCACGGACAACGTCAACCGGCTCGCCGCGAACCTCACGACGCAGGTCCGTGCGATCGCCGAAGTCGCAACCGCCGTCACGAAGGGGGATCTCTCGCGCGCCATCGACGTGGAGGCGGCCGGCGAAGTGGCGTCGCTCAAGGACAACATCAACGAGATGATCGTCAACCTGCGCGAGACGACGGAGAAGAATACGGCGCAGGACTGGCTCAAGACGAACCTCGCGAAGTTCACCCGGCTGCTCCAGGGGCAGCGCGACCTGATCACGGTCTCGCGCACGATCCTCTCGGAGCTCGCGCCGCTGGTCTCCATCCAGCACGGCGTCTTCTATCTGAACGATTCGCAGAACGGCGAACCGGACCTGAAGCTGCTCGCCAGCTATGCCTACACCGAGCGCAAGCACCTCGCGAACCGCTTCCGCGCCGGGGAGGGGCTGGTCGGCCAGGCGGCCCTCGAGCGCCAGAGCATCGTGCTCACCGAAGTGCCCGCCGATTACGTGCACATCAGCTCCGGGTTGGGCGAGTCCAAACCGCTCAACATCGTCGTCATGCCCGTCCTGTTCGAGGGAGAGGTGAAGGCCGTCATCGAGCTCGCGTCCTTCTACCGCTTCAGCGACATCCATCTCACCTTCCTCAATCAGCTCACCGAGAGCATCGGCATCGTCCTCAACACGATTACGGCGACCATGCGGACCGAGGAGCTGTTGAAGCAGTCGCAGTCGCTCGCTGTCGAACTGCAGACGCGCCAGCAGGAGCTCACCGAGACCAACGCGCGGCTCGAGGATCAGGCGCGTACGCTGCAGGCGTCGGAGGAGCGGCTGAGGCAGCAGCAGGAAGAGCTGCAGCAGACCAACGAGGAGCTCGAGGAGAAGGCCGAGCTCCTGGCGCGGCAGAACAAGGAAGTCGAGAAGAAGAACCGCGAGATCGAGCAGGCAAGGACGTCGCTCGAAGAAAAGGCCGAGCAGCTGGCGCTGACGTCGAAGTACAAGTCGGAGTTCCTGGCGAACATGTCGCACGAGCTGCGGACGCCGCTGAACAGCCTGCTGATTCTCTCGAAGCTGCTGTCGCAGAACGCCGATCGGAATCTGAGCGACAAGCAGGTGGAGTTCGCGCGCACCATTCATTCCTCCGGGTCCGACCTGCTCGAGCTCATCAACGAAATTCTCGACCTGTCGAAGATCGAGTCCGGCACGATGGACGTCGATTCGAAGCCGGTGCTGTTCGGCGATCTGCAGTCGTATGTCGATCGTGCGTTCCGCGAGGTCGCGCTGAGCAAGGGGATCGAGTTCGGCGTGACCCTGGCGCCGGACCTGCCGTCGACGATCGAGACCGATCCGAAGCGGCTCCAGCAGGTGCTCAAGAACCTGCTGTCGAATGCGATCAAGTTCACCGAGCACGGCACGGTGTCGCTCGCGGTGGAGACGGCGACCGAAGGGTGGAGCCCCGATCACGGGTCGCTCAACCTGGCGCGCGGTGTCATCGCGTTCCGGGTGACCGATACGGGCATCGGCATTCCGGCCGACAAGCACCGGATCATCTTCGAGGCCTTCCAGCAGGCTGACGGCACCACCAGCCGCAAATACGGCGGCACGGGCCTCGGCCTCTCGATCAGCCGGGAGATCGCGCGGCTCCTCGGCGGGGAGATTCGGCTGACGAGCGAGCCGGGATCCGGCAGCACCTTCGTGCTGTATCTGCCGCAGGCGTACGAAGCCAGCCGGATCGAGACCGGCGCGCCGGCCGCCGAGCGCGCCATCGCGGTGCGGGCGGCCGCCGCCGCCGAGCGGGCGATGGAGGCCGACGAGAGCCTCCTGGCCGAGGGGGACGTGCAGGACGACCGGGACACCATCCAGTCTGGCGACCGCGTCGTGCTGATTGTCGAGAACGACCTCACGTTCTCGTCCATCCTGGCGGACCTGGCACGCGAGAAAGGCTTCAAGGTGCTCGCGGCGGTCCGGGGCGATGTCGGCGTCGCCATGGCGCGGCGGTATCAGCCAGACGCCATCACGCTCGACATCGATCTGCCCGTCATGGACGGATGGACCGTGCTGGACCGCCTGAAGCACGATCCCGCGACGCGGCACATTCCGGTGCACATCATCTCGATGCTGGAGGAAGCGCAGCGCGGCATGCGCCAGGGGGCGATGGCCTATCTGTCGAAGCCGGTCGAGCGGGAGGCGCTCGAGGCCGCCTTCGGGTCGATTCACGGCTTCATCGACCGCAAGGTGAAGAACCTGCTCGTGGTGGAGGACAACGCCGTCGAGCGGCAGAGCATCGTGGAACTGATTGGTAACGGCGACGTCAAGACGACCGCCGTCGGCACCGGCGCGGAGGCGCTGGAGGCGATGGAGGCGCAGGTGTTCGACTGCCTCGTGCTCGACCTCGGCCTGAGCGACATGAGCGGGTTCGAACTGCTCGAGCGCATGAAGGCCAGCCCCACGCTCTCGCACGTGCCGGTCATCGTCTATACAGGGAAGGAGTTGTCGAAGAAGGAAGAGACCGAGCTGCGCCGGCTGGCGGAGACGATCATCATCAAGGATGTGAAGTCCCCGGATCGCCTCCTGGACGAGACCGCGCTCTTCCTGCACCGGGTGGAAAGCAGCCTCCCGGCCGAGAAGCGCAAGATGCTCGAGCAGCTCCACCAGCACGATCCGACCCTCGCCGGGCGCCGGGCGCTCATCGTGGACGACGACATCCGGAACATCTTCGCGCTGACGAGCGTGCTCGAGCAGCATGCCATGGAGGTGCACTACGCCGAGAACGGCAAGGACGGGCTGCGCATGCTCGAGGAGGTGGGCGGGATCGACGTCGTGCTGATGGACGTGATGATGCCCGAGATGGACGGCTACGAAGCCATGCGGCGCATCCGCGAGAAGAAGACGCTCAAGAACCTGCCGATCATCGCGCTGACTGCCAAGGCCATGAAGGGCGACCGCGAGAAGTGCATCGAGGCGGGGGCGTCCGACTATGTCACCAAGCCGGTCGACACGGAGCAGCTCCTCTCGCTGCTGAGGGTATGGCTCTCCCGCTGACACGCCGGAAGGCGCTGCGCGATCAGTCGGTCGAGGAGCTGGAGGTCGAGCTCCTGCTCGAGGCCGTGCACCGCCGCCACGGCTACGACTTCCGCGACTACGCGCAGACGTCCATGCGGCGGCGCATCTGGAAGCTGGTGCGGAGCGAGCGCCTGGAGTCCGTCAGCGCGCTCCAGGGCCGGGTGCTGCACGACCCGGCGGCCTGGGAGCGATTCGTCCAGGGCATCTCCGTGCACGTCAGCGCGATGTTCCGGGATCCGCACTTCTTCCAGGCGTTCCGGCGGCACGCGATTCCCGTCCTGCGCACGTACCCCTTCATCCGAATCTGGCAGGCCGGCAGTTCGCTGGGCGAGGAGGCCTATTCGCTGGCGATCCTCCTGACGGAGGAGGGGCTGTACGATCGCAGCCTCATCTACGTGACCGACATCCACGAGGTCACGCTCCGGCAGGCGCGCGAGGGCATCTATCCCGCCGACCTCATGCAGAAGTACACTCAGAACTATCTGCAGTCGGGCGGCACGCGCGCGTTCTCGGAGTACTACACAGCCCGCTACGACTTCGCGATCATGCGGCCGGCCCTGCGCCAGAACATCGTCTTTTCGCAGCACAACCTCGTGAGCGACAAGGCCTTCAACGAGTTCAACGTCGTGCTGTGCCGCAACGTGATGATCTATTTCAACCGCGCGCTCCAGGAGCGCACGTATCAGTTGTTCCACAGCAGCCTCTCGATGTTCGGCATTCTGGGGCTCGGGGCCAAGGAGTCCATGCAGTTCATGCCGCTCCAGCACGCCTACCAGCAATTCGAGCCGGGCGAGAAGCTGTACCGGCGGATTGCGTAGTGGCCGTGTGAGGATATGAGGCCAGAGATCGTCGCCATCGGGACCTCGCTCGGCGGCCTGGAAGCCGTCCTGGCCATCATTCCGAGGCTGCCTGCGGATCTGGCGGTGCCGGTCCTGCTCGTGCAGCACCGCGGCACGGCATCCGAGGGCGGGCTCGCGGAGATGCTGTCGGAGTACACGCCGCTGCGGGTCGAGGAGGCGGAGGACAAGACGACGCTGACCCCCGGCACTCTCTACGTGGCCGCGCCGGACTATCATCTGCTCGTCGAGGCCCCCGGGGCCATCGCGCTGTCAACGGAGGCGCCCGTGCACTTCGCGCGCCCCTCGATCGACGTGCTGTTCGAGACGGCGGCCGAGGCGTACGGCGCCGGAGTGCTCGCGGTGCTGCTGACAGGTGCCAGCGCCGATGGCGCCGCCGGCCTCGCGCACGTCAAGGCGCTCGGAGGCCGCGCCATCGTCCAGGATCCAGCGACCGCGGAGTGTGCGACGATGCCGGCGGCCGGGATTGCGGCAGCCGCCGTGGACTACATCCTTCCGCTCGAACGTATTGCCGATCACATCGTGACGCTGGTCGAGGGCCGACGAATATGAGCGGACAAGTCGACATCCTGCTGGTGGACGATCACGAGGAGAACCTCCTCGCGCTCGAAGCCATCCTGACCGACCCGTCCTATCGGCTCGTCCGCGCCCGCTCGGGGCGGGAGGCGCTGCGGGAGGTGCTGGCGCGCGACTTCGCGCTCATCCTCCTCGATGTGGCGATGCCCGGGCTCGACGGCTACGAGACGGCCGCGCTCATCCGGCAGCGTGACCGCTCGCGCGACACGCCGGTCATCTTCCTGACCGCGAACTACCGCAGCGACCTGCATGTCTTCCGGGGGTACTCCGTCGGTGCCGTCGATTACATGTTCAAGCCCTTTACCCCAGAAATCCTCCAGTCGAAGGTCGCGGTGTTCGTGGAGCTCTTCACGAAGCGCGAAGCGCTCAAGCGACACGGCGAAGCACTGCAGCGTGCGCACGACGAGCTCGAAACGCGCGTGTCGGCACGGACGAGCGAGCTCGCGAGCGCAAACGATTTGCTACGCGCCGAGATCACCGAACGCGTACGCATCGAGCAGGAGCGCCTGGTTCTCCTCGAGCGCGAACGGACGGCGCGCGCGCACGCCGAGGCCGTCAACCGGATGAAGGACGAGTTCCTCGCCACCCTCTCGCACGAGCTGCGCACGCCGCTCAACGCCATTCTCGGCTGGGCGCACCTGCTCGCATCGGGCAAGGCCGACCCGTCCACGACCGGGCGCGCCCTCGGCGTCATCCGTAACAATGCGCTGGCGCAGTCGCAGATTATCGAGGACATCCTCGATGTGTCGCGCATCATCAGCGGCAAGCTGCGGCTGAACGTCGCGCCGGTGCGGCTGGACGAGGTCATGAACGCGGCGCTCGACTCGGTGTCGTTGGCCGCCGATGCCAAGCAAATCACCATCATTCGCGAGATGGCCGACGTCGATGCGATCGCGGCCGACCGCGATCGCCTGCAGCAGGTCTTCTGGAATCTGCTGTCCAACGCCGTCAAGTTCACCCCGAGAGAGGGGCGCGTGGTCGTGCGGGTCGAGCAGAGGGCCGACGAGGTCGTCGTCTCGGTCGAAGACAGCGGCATCGGGATCAGCCAGGATTTCCTGCCGTACGTGTTCGACCGGTTCACGCAGGCGGATGGGTCGGCCACACGGCGCCACGGCGGTGTCGGCCTCGGCATGGCCATCGTGCGGCACCTGGTGGAACTGCACGGCGGCACCGTGCAGGCGGACAGCCCGGGCGAGAACCTCGGTGCGACCTTCACGGCGCAACTGCCGATTGCGGCGCATCCGACACTGGAAGGCGAGACCCCGGCGCCCGTTCGCTCGGCAGCGGCGCCGGAAGTGGAGGCGACGAGGCTCGACGGCATCCGGGTGCTCGTGGTGGACGACGACTCGGACTCGCGGGGGTTCCTGTCCACTCTCTTCGAGGAGCACGGCGCCGCCGTCGAAGCCGCCGCGTCGGCCGCCGAAGCGCTTGCCGTGTTCCGGACCCGCCCTCCCGATGTACTCGTGAGCGACATCGCGATGCCGGGAGAGGATGGCTACGACCTGATTCGCGCCGTCAGAGGCCTGCCCGTCCAGGAAGGCAGCGAGACGCCGGCCGTCGCGCTGACCGCCTACGTCCGGGAGCAGGACGCGGCCGCCGCCCTGGCGGCCGGATACCACCGTCATATGCGCAAGCCGGTGGTGATTGGGGAACTGATTGGCGCTGTCGCGCAACTCGCCACGGCGGCCGCAGCCGCAGGGAAGTAGGGCCGGCTCCTCAGGCTGCGCGGCGTTTCGGGTCCGGAAGAAAGCAGCGGTGCTCGGGCCGGGCGCGCAGCTGACGCAGAATTCTGGCGATCAGCACCCGCGACTTCGGGGCGTCCTCTGCGTCCGCGATGACATCATCGAATCCCGAATCCACGCCACAGCGCCGCTCGGTCGCGGAGGTCTCTCCGGGGACGACCGCGATGAGCACCCGCCGCCCGAAGTGGGCCTTGGCGCGCAAGCGGGCTCCCAGCATGGAAAGCGTTTCCATATTGCGGAGCAGTACGATTACCACCTGAAAGCTGCGAACGACACCGTCATCTGGCCACTCGCGCGTCTCGACCACGCGGAAGCCGGCCTTTTCGAGTGCTACGCGATGCGGCGTCTCCCGTCCGTCCACGTTGATGACCAGCACGGCGCACTGCTTCACAGCTTTCGCCCTCCGGCTGAACTGTTTCGCAATGGCCGTGCCAGAAGCTGGGCCGCGGATCAACGGACGAGCACGGATTTACGGGGAGCCGTGACGCTGTCCAGATTGAAGTCGAGTTCCGTGCCGGTGGGGCGGTTGCTGATCCGGTCCGTGCCATCCGCGTTTATGGGTGTCGCGTCGTTCCGTTCAGTCCGCTGGGATGCGGCTGAGAGCCCCGCGATGCCCGCGGCCTACCTCAGCTTTTCCGCGGTGATGAATCGCGGCTCGATATCGACAGGCACTGCCGTCAGGCGATCGAGAATCTTCTGAACGGACGGGCGCACCACACCGAGC
>JANPJN010000074.1:0-3204 GCA_031425515.1 Acidobacteriota bacterium
GCTTTGCCGAGCGAGATCGGCTGCTCGCCCGGAACGATGCTGACGTCGGGCCCGAAGACCCCGTTCAGTTCCAGCCCGCCGGGGTTGTCGCTCGAGATGACCGGCGTGCCGCACGCGAGCGCTTCGACCGCCACCGTCGGCAGCGCCTCGAGCACCGATGGCAGGACGAACAGGTCCGCCGCAGCGCAGTACCGCGCGACGGTCGCGTTGTCGACCAGGCCGGCGAACACCACATGGCGCTCGACACCGCCCGATCGCGCGCTCCTGCGCAGGTCCTCCATGAGCGGGCCCGTACCGCAGATCACGAGTCGCGTATCCGGGAAGACGCGGACGACATCCGTCATCGCCTCGATGAGCGTGCGCTGCCCGGCCAGCGGGTGCAGGCGCTTGACGTTCAGCAGCAGGTGACGGCTGCCGATGCCGAGCGAGGCCCGCAGCCGTGCCTGCTCCTCTTCGCCGTGCCACCCGAAGCCGCCGCCAACCGGCGGGTAGACGACCCGCGCATGGCGCCGACCGAGACCCAGCGCGTGCGCTTTGGTCATCAGCCGATCGCTGTAGAACGTGACGTAGGACGCGCCGTGATACGCGCGCGTGAAAAGGTCCGGTCCGACCCGCTTTGGCGCGTAGTGCCAGATCTCTGTCCCGTACAGCGTGAGCACGACCGGCGTGGCCGCGCGCCGCGCGATCAGCACGGCCATCTCGGCGAGCAGCCCGTTGCTGTGGACATGGACGACGTCCGCGCGCGCGATCGGGCCCGCGAGCGCCCGCCGCAGCCGCAGCGCCGCCAGCGCCGGGCCGAGCAACTGCGCCCGATCCATGATGCCGCCGGTGCGGCGGGGCACCCACGTCACGGGTCCCGCCGTCGCGACGCTTCCGCCCGCCCGCGGCGGATGGGCCACGTACTCGACCTCGTCGAATCGCTCGCGCGCCCAGTCGCCAAGCTGCGCCGGCAGCAGCGCGTTGGCGGCCTGATCGGGCGGGAGGTGGGGCGTGACGTGGAGGATGCGCATCAGCGCGAATATGCGTGGCGGAACTCGGCAAACGTCAGCGGACGCGCCTGGAGCTCCGTCGTGGCGAAGGACAGGAAGCGGTCCAGGCGGTCGAGAAACGCGTCGAGCTCGCTCTGGGTGCGATTGTACGGGCTGCCGCCCACGATCGCCTCGCTCGAATGGAAGATCAGGTTCAGCACCGGTTCACGGTCGGCCGCGAGCGTGCGGGCGAGCGCCATCATATCGCCAAGCGACGAGTAGGACGGGCGCAGCCAGCGCATGCGCAGAAGCCGCAGCGCACGCAGAATCCGCTTCGTCATGTAGGGCCTGGGCGCGCGTGCGTAGAGATACTGGAGCTGCCGGGGCAGCCGCCGGTTCAGCGCGGCCGAGACCGGCACCTCGAGCACGTCGCTCGTGCCCGCGGTCGTCGCGCTGTCGTAGGCGAGAAAATAGGGCGTGAGCGGCGCCTCGACGAAGTCGGGCCCCCCCTTGTGCGCTTCGTAGAAGAGCGGCGCGACGCTGGACTCGACGAGATAGCCGAGCCGCTCGAGCCCGGCGACATGCTCCGCGGAGAACCCGAATCTGCCCGACCGGTACGACACGGGAGACAGCCCGACCGCGGCGGCGATGGCGTGCGTCAGGGTCTCGAGCTGCGCTTCGAAGCGCTGCCGCGGGAGAGCCGACGCATACGGATGGCAGCGCACATCGTCGGCCGTACATGGCGGTGTTTCCCACGCGTGGTGGTGCGCGCCAATCTCGCAGTCCCCGCCGCCGAGCAGTCCGCGCAGCACGTCGGCCGACCGGGCGTCGGTGACGACGGGATGGGTCACGACGTAGGTGGGACGCACGCCGTGCCGGGCGAAGAGCGCGTGAAGACGCGGCAGGGCGTAGATGTTGTCGAAGGTCTGGTTCGCGCGCGCGGCGGCGTCCCACTGGTTGTCCCCTTCGGTATCGATGCCGACCAGCAGATTCATCGATCCTGATCCGAGTCCCCGGCCGTGACGTGCCAGGTGTCCAGCTCCTCGTAGAACGACGCGGGCACGTCGAGCGCATTGATCTTCGCGACGAACTCCATGGTGGACTTCACCTGGAAATAGCCCGACCGCCGCAGCGCCCGCCGGAAGGTGAGGTGCATGGCGAACGTGCGGATCTTGTCGGAATCAGCCGCGCGCGCTTCCCGGTCCACCCACTGCAGCAGTGTCGGCAGCGCCGTCTCATCGTCCGGATCCGTCAGGAAGTCGGCGATGAGCGTGACGCGCCCGCGCGGCTCGTGGAGGTGGCGATAGACCGCGTAGCCGATGTTGCGATCGTCGCGGCGCAGCGCCGCGATGCTGTAGCGCACGTGCGGCGCTGACAGGTACTTCCAGTTGAGATACGCCGCGTCGCGCCGGACCGCGAAGGCGAACTTCGGCGCGAGCTCCTCCCAGAGCTGCGTGAAGCTGTCGTCGAAGCGCTGGATGAGGCGGACCTCCGCCCGGATCGGACGGGTACGCGCGACGATCCGGACGAGCGGCAGCGTCAGGGCCGAGACCAGCCGGTTGATCGGGACGGGCCAGTTCGGCCGCCTGAGCGCGCGTCGGGTCAGCGGCTTCACCAGGCACGGCACGGGCCCGACCTCCGGCCACCGCAGTTTCTGGAAGAGGCGATGCGACGAGTCCGACAGCCCGAGCCCGAGCGACGCGCCGACGTTGCGGTCCCACGTGCGGAACAGCACCTCGCCGAGGCCCTGGCGCTGGCGCTCCGGCGCCACCATGACGTCCATGCCCCACGAGCCTCGGACCTCGCGGCCGCCGAGCGACAGGCGGACCGGCATGGTGGCGTACTGCCCGACGATGGCGGGACCCTCGCGTGCGAGCCAGATCTCTGGCTCCTGGCCGGCGGTGTTGGGGTTGAGGCGGTATTGCCAGTCCCACCGCAGGCGGCTCCCCTCCGCCGCGTCGTGACCAAAGACGCGTCGGTAGAGCGCCTCGACCGCGCGCTTGTCGTCGGCCCGGTAGCGTGTGACGTCCGCCACGCCTATCCCTGCGCACCCGCGAGGACGTATTCCATGTTGCTGATGAGCGCGTCCTGTGTCAGCGGGCTGTCCCTGAGCCAGCGTGCGACGGGGCCTGGCATGCGGCGGACCGTCGCGGTGGCGTGCAGCTCCTCTCGGACGATCCGGAGCCCGGCGGCTGCGATCTGCGCGCGCAGACGGCGCACGCGGACCTTCTCGAGC
>JANPJN010000075.1:0-1626 GCA_031425515.1 Acidobacteriota bacterium
CGCTTCGGGCCCGCGGGTTGACGGCCGCCTCGGCGTCTCCGGCCACCACCGGGTGCTTGGTCAGCACCTTGATGGCGGCGGCGTCGCCGCGCGCCAGATCGCGCAACGTGTGTTTCACCACGCGGTCTTCCAGGGAGTGAAACGAAATCAGCGCGAGACGCCCATCGACCTGCAGCCGCGAGGCGGCCCGGCCGATAAACGAATCGAGTTCATCCAGCTCGCGGTTGACCCAGATGCGCAGCGCCTGGAAGGTGCGCGTCGCCGGATCGATCCGCTGGTAGCCCCGGCGGGGCACCGCCCGCCTGACGATCTGTGCAAGCTGCCCCGTCGTCTGCACGGGTGCGAGCCGGCGGGCCTCGACGAGGCCCCGCGCGATGCGTCGCGAGAAGCGCTCTTCGCCGAACTGGAAAATAACGTTCGCCAGGTCTTCCTCCTCGACGGCGACCAGCAGGTCGGCGGCCGTCGGGCCGGTTGTCTGATCCATCCGCATGTCGAGCGGTTCGTCGCGGCGGAAACTGAACCCGCGGCCTTCCGCGTCGAACTGCATGGAGGACACGCCGAGATCCGCAAGCGCCCCGTCCACCGCGGGGTCGCCCTGGGCGTCGAGCACCTGCCCGAGCTGGCGGTAGTCGGCGTGCACGAGCGTGACGCGCGCACCCCAGGCCGACAGCGAGTCGGTCGCGATGCGCAGCGCCGAAGAATCCCGGTCCAGGCCAAGCAGTCGGGAGGCCCCGGCCTCGAGCAGGGCGCGCGAGTGCCCGCCGAGTCCGACCGTGCAGTCCACGAACAGCCCTCCCCGTGCGGGGTCCAGCAGCGCGACCGTCTCGGCAACGAGGACGGGCTCATGGCTCGGCTGTGCGTCCATCTGCAAGTACCGCCGTCCCGGGGTTCAGATCCCGAAATCCGACAAGATCCGCGCGTCGTCGTCCGTGAAGGGCTCCCGCGTGAGCCTGGAAACGAACCGGTCGTGGTTCCACACTTCGAGGTAGTTGTACTGGCCGAACACGTCGACCTCGCCGGCCATGCCGGCCGAGTCACGAAGGCGGGGGTGGATCATCACGCGCCCCTGGTTGTCGAACTCGGCCGTTTTCCCGTAGTAATTCACGCGGTCCAGAAAGCGGAGCCTGGAGGGGTGCGAGGAGGGCATGGCCGCCAGCTTCTGCTCGAGCGCCATCCAGACAGGCATCGGATAGATGCGGACGGAGTCGCCGGACAGACTCGTGACGAACAGCTCCGCCCCGTGCGCCTGCTCGACCAGGGCCCGGAAAGCGTTCGGGATCTTGAGCCGGCCCTTCTCATCGATCTTGGCGGCCTGGTTACCCCGGAGCACGTTCGTCCACTCCACTTTGCTCCATTAATTTCCACCGCGATAGTAGAGAAGGGGTCCATGGATGTCAATGTAAAACCATGAGGACGTTGCGGTTACGCCTTCTCTTCGCTCCCATGTTACCGTTCCGCACACGGATAGGTCGTTCGACCGTAGAATCCAGCCACCGTAACGGGCGTGCTACGATCTGCGGTTTGCCCGGCGGAAGGTTCCTCCGGCGCACCCCTCCCAGCGATGCGGAGTCCATCGGCGCGAACGCGCGGAAAGAGGGAGGGCCTCGTGGTAAGGTGCGGCGGAAA
>JANPJN010000076.1:0-8032 GCA_031425515.1 Acidobacteriota bacterium
AAGACGGCGGGCGTCGATCTCGCGGAGCCGGACACGGTCAAGGCCGTGATCGAGCAGCTCGACGATCTGGTCTCACGCCTCGAACGTGAGCTGGCCGCGCTCGCTGGCGGCTGAAACGGCGCCAGCCACGGACGGTCACACCACGGGAGGATCGGCGGGTCTGTCCCTCGGCCGGTAGCGCAGCGTCAGCGCCGCCGCGCCGAGGAGCGCAACCGCGGCCGACCCGTATGCGCTGGCTTCGCCGAAACGCTGCAGCGTGCCGTTCCCCCAGATCGGCCCCAGCGTCCGGCCGAGGCTCTCCAGAGCGCCGGCCGCCCCCTGCACCCGCCCCTGCTCGTGCGCACCGGCCGACTTGCTCACGAGCGCGCTCAGGGTGGCGTTGCACAGGCCGATGCCAAGCGCCGCCGGCACCAGCATCGCGACGAACACCGGCAGCGAGTGGGTCGCCGCGCTCCCTCCCCAGCCAGCCGCCGCACTCAGCAGCCCGAGGGCGAGCGTCGGTCGCTCGCCGATCCGGCGGACGATCGGTCCGACGAGCCCGCCCTGCACCACCACCCCAAGAAAGCCGAAGGCGCTCAGCAGATACCCGATGTCCGACGCGCCGAACCCGAAGCGCCGCGCGCCGAACAGCGCGAAGGTGGTCTGATACACCGCGAACGCCGTCCAGTAGACGAAGTCGATCGTCAACAGCGTGCGCAGATCGGCCCGCCCGCGCATCTCCCGCAGCGCCCGCCACGGGGATCCGCCGCCGGCCTGGCTCCTGTGGACGGTCTCGGGCAGCCACAACCACGCCATCGCCACGGCGACGACGGTGATGGCGGCCGCCGCCCAGATCGGCGCGGTGTAACTGATGCGCGAAAAGACCGCGCCCAGACCGGGCCCGACGATGAAGCCGAGGCCGAAGGCGGCGCCGAGCACGCCGAACGCCCTGGCGCGGTTCTCCTCGGTCGAGATGTCCGCGATGTAGGCGCGGGCCGTGGTGATGTTTCCGCCCGAGAGGCCGTCCACGATCCTCGCCGCGAACAGCATCGCCAGACTGTTCGCCATGGCCAGCATCACGAAGCTCAGGACCGTCCCGATCAGGCTGAAGATGAGCACCGGGCGACGGCCCCAGCGGTCGGACAGGTCGCCGAGCAGCGGCGACGCAATGAGCTGGCTGAGCGAGAACGATGCGAACAGAAGTCCGATGACGATCGGCGAGGCGCCAAACGTCTGCGCATAGAACGGCAGCAGGGGGATGATGATGCCAAACCCTACGAGGTTGACGAAAGTCGTGAGGAAGATGATGAACAGTGGGCGGGACACGGTCTCTCGTCGTGCGGCGGGGGGCGGGGGCGCTGCACGTGCCTCCGGCGTTATTGCCGGATCTGCACGCCCTTGATTATGACAGGCTCCACCGGCACATCGTCCAGGCCCGCGGTGGAACGGGTCGGCACGGCGGCAATGCGGTCGACGACGTCCATGCCGGAGAGGACCCGGCCGAATACGGCATAGCCGAACTCGTCCGGGGAGTAGCCGGTGTGATCGAGCCGGCGGTTGTCCGCAACGTTGATATAGAACTGGGCGGTGGCGCTTCTGAGCGAGGCCGTTCGCGCCATGGCGAGCGTGCCGCGTACGTTGCGAAGGCCGTTGGTGGCCTCGTTCTGAATCGGCGGACGCGTCGGCTTCTCGGCGAGTGTCGGGGTGAACCCGCCCCCCTGGATCATGAAGCCCGCCTTGACGCGGTGGAACACCGTATCGGCGTAGAAGCCCTCCCGCGCGTATTGCGCGAAGTTCTCCGACGAGACGGGCGCCTTGTCGTTGAACAGCTCGAGTGTGACGTCACCCATTGAGGTCGAGACGACCGCGACGGTGTTCCCCGGCGCGGGCGTCGGCGCGGGCGCCTGCAGCGGCGGGACCTCGACGACCTGCGTACGTGCCCCGGCCGGGGAGGATGGCGCCTGCGCCTGCGAGGCGCCGGCAAGGACGACCGCTCCGCGTAAGGCATTTACGGAAGCCGGCAGGCCGGGCGCCCCGGCGAACATCCAGAGCGCGCAGAACAACGGCAACAGCCCGACAGGGGTTCGCATACGACTCCATGGCGCGGGGATTCAACTCGATGGATCCCCGATGTTAGACGCCGCAGGTTCGTGCGTCAATCCGCGGATCTCCTCTGCTCTTGCAGCGGCACGCAAATCGCATCATGCGGAACGCACCTTCGGCGACCGGGCGGCTCGAAGCGTCATCTCCGAGCGCTCGCCCGGCCACCCATTTTTTCAGCGGTCCCGAGACCTCCTAAATGTCTTTCCTCGACCGATTCAAGGCTCAGCCACGGTGGAAGCACACCGACGCCGCGATCCGTGCGGCGGGAGTGTCGGAGATTCCTGATGATGCGGAACATGGCGGAGCGATCGAGGAGCTGGCGCGGACCGACGAGGATGCGCGCGTTCGTCGAGCCGCCCTGGGCCGGCTGACGGGCGCGGCCGTTCTGGCGGGCCTGGCGCGGTCGGAGCAGGACCTCGATTTGCGCCGGGAGATCACCGAACGGCTGGTGGTTATCGCAAACGCTCCGGCGGAGACCGATGTGGAGGCGCGCGAGGCGCTCGCCGGCCTGGACGACGTCCGGCAGTTCTCGACCATCGCGAAATCGTCGCCGCACGCGGCGGTTCGGGCCGCGGCGCTCGGCCGCGTGACCGAGCCGAGGGCGCTTGGCAGCGTGGCGCGCCACGCCGCCGATCCGCAGACTGCCAGCGAGGCCGTGGCGCGCCTGACGGACACGCAGGAGCTCACCAACGTCGCGCTCCGGACGGAGCACCGCGATGCCGGGATCGCGGCGCTGGAGCGCAGCGTGTCGGACGGCGGTCTGGACGCGGCCGCCGTGCGCGAGACGCTCGAAGCGGTGCAGGCGCGCGCCCGCAGCAAAGCCGTCTCGAGGCGTGCGCGGGCGCTGTTGCAGGAGATGCAGGACGCGGAGGCGGCCCGGCGGGCCGCACTCGATCAGTGGCAGCAGCGCGTGGCCTCTGTGGTCGCGCGGGTCGAGGCCATTGCCGCGAACCCGGCGCTGCCGGACGCGGAACACGAGCTGGCCGGCGCCGAGGCGGAGTGGGGAGAGACGGCTTCGACCGGCACGGCGGAGCTCGATCCGGATACCGCCGGGCGGTACGGCGCCCTGCTGGAGTCAGCACGATCGGGGATCGCCGCGCATCAACGGGCCGAGGCGGAGCGCCGCGCGGAAGCCGAGCATGCCGCGGCGCTGCGCGCCGTTCGTCTGTCCCTCTGCGAGCGCCTGGAGCACGCCGCCGCGGAGCAGGCGGTCACGGAGCTCGACACGGCGCGCGCGGAGTGGGAAGGCCTGCCCGAGCCCTCCATCGACGCTTCGGACCGGGAACTGCACGCACGCTTTCTCGCGGCGTGCCGTACAGCCGCCGAACGGCACGAGAACCATCAGGACCGCGCCCGGATCGATGCGCGGCTCGAGGCCCTGTCGCTCGAAGCCGAGCGGCTGTCTGCGGAGGAATCCGGAGCCGACGCCTCGTGGCGCGCGCTTCAGCGGGAATGGGACACGCTGGCGCCGAAGTCGGGCACGCTCGACGCGGCGGCGGCGGCGCGATACAGGGCCGCGGAGGCTCGTCTCCGGCTGCGCACCGAAGAGCGAAAAGCGGCGGAGGAGCGGGCGCTCCGGTTGCAGGTCCAGCGTGTCGAACAGCTCGTCGAGCGTGCAACTGCGCGCGCGGCGGCTGAGGACCTGACCCTGCGCGAGGCCGACCGCCTGGCGCGCGACCTGCGGACGGCGATCGACGGGCCGGAGCTTCCCGGCCAGGAACAGCAGGTGATCGCCGAACGGCTGAAGGTGGCGCAGTCGGTAGTCGCCTCGAAGCTGCACGATCTGCGCGAGCTGGACGAGTGGAAGCGGTTTGCGAACGCCGCCGTCCAGGAGGAGCTGATTGCGCGCACCGAGACGCTGCGTACGAAGTACGGCTTCGACACCCCCGAGGGAGTGAAGAGCGAAGACCTCGACAAGGTCGCTCGAGAGCTTCACGAAATCCAGGAACGCTGGAAGCAGGCGGCCGAAGCCCCCCGGGCCCAGGCCCAGACCCTGTGGCATCGCTACCGCCAGGCGGCCGACCCGATCCAGGTCAAGGTGCGGGAGTTTCTCGCGGAACGTGTCGAGGAGCGAAAGGCCAATCTCGAAAAGAAGATGGGCCTCATCGAGCGCGCCGAGGCCCTCGCGCAGTCGAGTGACTGGATCCGGACTGCCGACGAGCTCAAGAAGCTCCAGGCGGAGTGGCAGGCCATCGGGGCGGTTCCGAGGCAGGACACGCGAGCGACGTGGAAGCGCTTTCGCGACGCGTGCGACGCCTTCTTCACCCGGCGCAACGCCGATCTCGCGGAGCGCAAGGAAAGCTGGGCGGCCAATCAGGCCCGCAAGGAGGCGCTCTGCGCACGCGCCGAGGAGCTCGCCCTGTCAACCGACTGGGACAAGACAGCTTCGGAGATCCGTCGTCTTCAGGCCGACTGGAAGACCGTCGGCCCGGTGCGCCGTACCAAGTCAGAGATGTTGTGGCAGCGCTTCCGGGGCGCGTGCGATACGTTCTTCGACCGCTACAAGCGCCGCGACGAGATCGAGCTGGAGTCGAGGCAGGCCGAGCGCGAGGCCCTGGTCACCGAGATCGAATCGCTCGTGGCCGCAGACCGGAGCGACGCCTTCGAAAGCCACAGCCCGGAGGTCATGGGCGACATCGCGCCGCCCGCTCCCTCGGCGTTCGACAATGCGGCGCTGCTCGAGCGGGTGCGCTCACTCAGGAGCCGGTGGAATCAGTCGTCGCCGACCGTCCGTTCCGGTGCCGACCCGCTCAGCGCCCGTTTCATGGCGGGCCTCGAGCGGCTCATCGCCGGCTATCCCGACGCCTTTGCCGGCAGCGAGCTCGACACGGACGCCAACCGTCGCAAGATGGAAAAGCTCTGCGAGAAGGTCGAGGGCTTCCTCGCACAGGCCGGGCCGGCGCCGGATTCATCGCAGTCGCTCGCAGCCAGACTGCGCGAGGCGCTCGCCTCGAACACGATCGGCGGGCGTGCCGGAGAAGAGGCGAAGTGGCGGTCGATGGCGGACGAGGTGCGCGCGGCCCAGGCGTCGTGGTCAAGGCTCGGTCCCGCGCCCGGCGAGGCCGGACGGCAACTCGGCGATCGGTTCCACCGTGCGTGCACTCGGTTCTTCGAGCAGCATCGTCGTCACGTCCCGCAGAACGTGGACCAGCCTCAGCGGGGCCGTGCGGTCGGCGCGCGCTGACCCTGCTGTCAGGCGTCAGCGCCTGAAGGCGACTTTCCCTCCCACGATGGTATAGACCACGGCCGTCGCCAGGATCCGATCCTCTGGCACGGCCGTGATGTCCTGCGACAGCACCGTCATGTCCGCGAGCTTTCCGACGGTCAGCGATCCCCGGGACTTCTCCTGGAACGCGGCATACGCGCCGTTGAGGGTCGCGGCCTTCAACGCCTCGAATCGGCTCATGCGCTGGTCCGGATAAAAGACGGCGCCGGATTTCGTCCGGCGACTGACAGCGGCGTGGAAGTTTGCGATCGGATCGACGCGCTCGACGGGCGCGTCGGTGCCGTTGGCGACCACGGCGCCGGTCGTGAGGAGCTTCTGCCAGACGTAGGCCCCTTCCTCTGCGCGTGAAGGCCCGAGGCGATCGAGGACGTATGGCGCATCCGACGTGGCGTGGATCGTCTGCATCGAGGCGATCACTCCCAGACGTCCGAAGCGCGGAATGTCGGCGGCGCGCAGGTGCTGGACGTGCTCCACGCGCCAGCGGGGATCGCGCCTGGCCGGGTTCGCCACGAACGCACGCTCGAACAAATCGAGCGTCTCGCGGTTGGCGCGATCGCCGATGGCGTGGACACACAACTGGTAGTCGTGGGCCATGGCCAGGCGCGCGGTCTCTTCCAGATCGGCGATCGGCGTCGTGTTCAGGCCGACGCTGTCGGGCTTGTCGGTGTACGGCGCCAGCAGCCAGGCCCCGCGTGAGCCGAGCGCGCCGTCGATCTGCCGCTTGATGGCACGCACCGTCAGGAACCCGCCGCCGTAGTCGATCGTGCGATACCGCGCGAGGAGCGCGGCCAATCGTGCGTTGCTCTCCGACACCATCACCCACAGACGCACGCCGATGCGGCGATCGTCGACCATCCGCTTCATCAGATCGATCGTGGCGAACGACGCGCCGGCATCATGGAAGGACGTGATCCCCTTCGACAGCACCTCGGCGGACGCCAGCGCGAGCGCGCGTTCCTCGCGTCCCGGGTCCCCTGCACCGACGCGCAGTCGAGAGGCCGCGGTCTCGCGCAGCAGGCCGGTCGGCTCGCCGCCCGCGTCCTTCAGGATCTCTCCGCCCCCCGGGTTGGGCGTGGCGCGGGTGATGTTCGAGAGCGCGAGGGCCCGCCCGTTCACGAAGGCGGCGTGCCCGCTCGCGTGAGTCAGCAGCACGGGATTGTCCGGCGAGACGGCGTCGAGCGAGGCATGCGTGGGAAACCCTTCGACGGCCGGCGAGGGCCGGCTCACCCACTTGTCCTGATGCCATCCCCGGCCCACGATCCACTCCCCCGGCCTGGCCTTCTTCGCGGCTGCGTTGACCATGGCCAGGACGTCCTGCCAGCTCGTTGTCTCCATCAGGTCCAGCTGCAGTTGTGACTCGCCGATCCCGGCGAAATGCCCGTGGCTCTCGATGAAGCCGGGCACGACGAGCTGGCCCTGGAGATCAATCACTTCCGTGGCGGGTCCACGGTGCTTCGCCATCTCCGCGATCGTGCCGAGCGCCACAATCCGGTCGCCCCGCACCGCGATTGCCTCCGCGTCCGGACGCGTGGCGTCCATTGTCAGGATACGCCCGTTCGTCAGCACCAGGTCTGCGGCTGTGGGAGGGGGCGATGGAGGCGCCTGGCTCGGCGCCGCGGACCATGTGGTCGCGGCGAAGAGGATGAGAAGGCGAGTGAGTATTGGCATGTGGTGGTGGGGTTCCCGGTCAGGATTGTTGCGTGAGCGAACGGCGCGCACACTCTATCGCCGGATGCGCGAGGACAATTTCGACCCCGTACGCGCAGACGAGCTGTTGGCGAATGACGCCTAACCACCCGATCGACACGGACGCCCTATCGGCGCGGCTGCCGCTGCTCGGCTCCTCGCCCGTCTATCCAAACATCTGCTGAAAATTACCGCCGAAGATCCGCGCCTGATCCGCATCGCTGAGACTCGCGGCCCGGACGGCGGCGCGCTGTGCGTCGTGGATCGGCTGCTGCCAGCCGCGCGGAAAGAATGACGAGTCGGTGCCGAACACTACCCGTCCGGCGCCGACGACAGCGAGCGTCTGGCGGAACACGGTCTCGAGCGTCAGCCCCGGGTGGTACTTCAACCAGCCGTTCGAGCTCGACGTGTCGATGTGAATCGTCTGACACTGATCAGCGGCCATGAGCAGTTCGCGAAAGAAGCCGGCGCCGAAGTGCGGGACGATGACAGGCACGGAGGGAAAGCGCACGGCCGTAGCCGCAAGAGCCAGCGGATCCCCGAGGCGGAAGTCGAACGCGGACAGCAGACCCAGCTTCTTCCGTACGCCGACGCTCAGCACGCCGCAGTGCGCGAACACGACGGCGCCGAGCTCCGCTGCCGCCGCAAACACCTCCCGCACGGAATCGTCGTCCAGCCGATAGCCGTGCATCGCAGGGAAGAGACAGATGCCGCGCAGCCCCTGGCCGCGGACGACGCGTTCGAGCCGCGCCCGGACGTCGCCGCGTGCGGGGTTGAACATGAAGAACCCGACGAACCGTGCCGGATGCCGCGCGACCGCCGTCGCCACGGACGCCTCATCGCCCGGAAGGCTGGCGATGAGCGCGGCCCGATCGACACCATGTCGGTCGAGCTCGGCGACCCACCGGTCACCCAGGTCCTCCGCCGAGCCCGGGTCCGTCCACCCGAGGCGGTGCGATACTGCTGCGGAACGGCCGGTGTCGGGCAGGTCAGCAACCCCCTCGGTCAGCAGCTCGAGGAAGCGGGACGAAAAGAAGT
>JANPJN010000077.1:0-3526 GCA_031425515.1 Acidobacteriota bacterium
CCGTACGTCAGGACATCGTTCTGCCGGTCGCCTCGAACCGGGTCGCCAAGGATCGCGAGACCCGCGTTGCCGACGAACCGGATCGATTGCACCGTCTTGCCGAAGAGCGCGGTGAGGAAGAAGTCCGTGGTGTCGAGACCGAGCCCGCTTTCGTTGCTGGCGTTCGGCAGGCGGGTGCCGAAGCGAACGCCGACCGCGGGGCGCCCTGGCGTCTCCGACAGCAGCCGGATCTTCGTCGCGACGACGAGGTCTTCCACCGAGTGGGTGCGGTCGCCGGAGAACGACAACTGGTCCGAGAGCGGCGCAGGGGATCGCGACGTGACCTGCAGCCGGTTGTACAGCCCCCCGTCCACCTGCACCTCCGCAATCGAGCTCACGCCGAAGCTCGCTCCGATGGTGGGGAGGCGGAGAAGGTTGCCCGTCAGGCCTGACGCGGGATACGACACCTCGCGCTGCTGATCGAACCCGGCCTCGAGCAGCACGAGCCCCGCGCCGATCGTTTCGGGGTCTTCGGTGACGAGCGGGCGCTGCTGCGCGAAAGCAACCGGCGCTGCGGCGGCGACGGTGACGGCGGTGAAGAGCACGGCCCTGAACAGATGCTTCATCGGTACCTCTCGGAACATTGATCGGAGGCGCCCGGATCCGGGCGGGACGGCTGTGCGGGGGATCATCGCCGCAGCAGCAGCGGGACGGCCCCGTCGGCCGGCACCGGATCCTGCACGTCCGGCAGTGGATACAGTCGCGTGTCGAGCAGATGGCGGCCGGCGACGTTGCGCAGCGCGCGGATCATGGAGTTCTTCACGTCGGGATGCTCCACCTCGAGCTGCGCGATCAGCCGCTTGACGCGCTGGCGCTGGAGGCCGAGGTCGCCGCACGCCGGACAGCAGCAACTGATGATCGGCAGCGCCTCGTCTTTGGCGTACGTGCGCGCCTCGGATTCCGTCACGTAGACGAGCGGCCGGATCACGACGTGGGCGCCGTTGTCGGAGACGAGCCGCGCCGGCATGGCTTTGAGGCTGCCGGAGAAGAACAGGTTCAGCAGCAGGGTTTCGACGAAGTCGTCCAGGTGATGCCCGAGCGCGATCTTCGTCGCTCCGACTTCGGATGCCAGCCTGTAGAGCACACCGCGGCGGAAGCGGGCGCACAGCGAGCAGGGGGTTTCGCTGGCTTCGAGGATGTCTTCCATCGCGCTGCCGATGCCGGTGTGCTGAATCCGGTACTCCCAGCCGCGCTCCTCGCAGGCGCTGGCAATCAGGTCGTGACGAAAGCCCTCGTAGCCCGAGTCCACCGTGACGGCTACGATCGAAAACGAGATCGGGGCGCGCTTGCGCAAGACGTCGAGCATGCTGATGAGCGCCCAGCTGTCCTTGCCCCCCGACAGCCCCACCATCACCCGATCGCCGTCCTCAATCAGGTTGTACTCGGTGATGGCCTTCGTGACCTTCTTCGCGAGGCGGGCTTCGAGCGGCGTTTTGTAGGACATCGTGGACTGGCAACAATTCTACGACGTGAGCGTCCGTACCGCGTCGGCCCAGTTGAGCCGTGCCCCCGCGGTCCACGCGGCCTGCCCCATCCGATCGGCGGCGCCCGGCTCGCGCATCACGTCGCCGAGTGCGGCCGCGAGACTCTCGGGTGTCGGCTCGCACACCCGGCCGGTCACGCCGTCTTCAACGAGCTCGGCCGGCCCACCGCTGTCCCGGCACGTCACGACCGCCTTGCGCGATGCGAATGCCTCGGCCGTCACGAAGCCGTAGTCCTCGTCGAGCGGGGGAAAGCAGACGACCGCGCAGCGTGCGAGGTGATCCAGGAGCTCCGGATCGGAGAGGCGGCCGGCGAGCGTCACACGATCGGCGAGACCGTGCCGGGTCACCAGTGCGTGCAGTCGCCCTCGTTCTTCTCCCTCACCCGCGATCACGGCCTTGATCCCGGCGGACTCCGGTCGCGCGAGCGCCTCGACGAGCAGGTCGGCCCGCTTCAGCGGGGTCAGCCGCGAGACCATGAACACGTAGTCGCCCCACCCGTCGGTCCGAGACGCCCGCTGCGGCGCCGGCGGATAGAGGACGGTGGACTCGAGCTCTGGCCACATCGCCAGGCGTCGCTGGATGGTGCGCGACTGCACGAACAGCCTGCGCACGTTGCGCGTGAGCAGGTAACGGTCGGCCGCATGGACCATCGCGCGGCGCACGCGCTCCTTGGCGAGGGACACGTCTCCCAGCCCCGCGCTGAAGCGCGGCCAGAGGTCGTAGTACTCCCGCATGGTGTGATTCAGCCAGCACACATGATTCGGATGGCGCACGGCATAGCTGGGATAGCGGAGACTGATGACCTGATCGACCGCGTGTCCCTCGGCCGATCCCACATCGGTCAGCCATGTCGCCAGGTAGGCCGAGGCCTGACGGCCGAACCGGTTCTGTGGCGTGACGACGATGTCGGCCGTGTGCCCCGCATCGCGCAGCGCCTGGGTCAGCGATCGCGCAATCACCATGTGGCCCCCCTCCGCCATGGGAGGGCTCGACGTCACCACGACGATGCGGCTCATTCGATCAGCGTGGGCTTGACGCGCACGCCCAGGAAGCGGTTATCGCCGGCGGCGCCGTGGAAGATGGGGACGAAACCCGTGCTGCTCGAGATCGAGACGACCCAGACATAGGCGCGCGCCTGGTACCAGAACCCGCGACCGAGATTGAACGTGAGGCGCTCCGGCTGCGTGACGGTCAGCTCCCGCGTGCGACCGTTGACCGCGGCGCGGACGACGGTGTCGAGCGGCCCCGGGCTCAGCGTCAGCACGAGCTGCTTGAGCGGACGTGAAGGATCGACCTTCTCCGGCGAGGCGGGGGCGTACTTGATCAGGAACTCGGCGCGCGATTCCCCCTTCACCCAGAAGCTCTTGTCGGGCTCGCGGCCGTAGGCGTTGTCGTCGAGGAAGTAGATCTGGAACCCGGGGTCTCCTTCGCCGGTATTGTCGCCAAACCACACCAGCACCTTGCCGGGCCCCTCCGTGTTCACCGGCAGATCGTTCACCATGGTCAGCTCCACGGGCAGCCAGCGCAGCGGGCCGTGTTTCGCCGGATCGCCGGGATGGAAGGAGACCGCAAACGGATTGAGCACGAGCTGCGCGGTGAAGAGCCCGCCGATTGCCCACGGCACGATTGCGACGGCGGTCCGACTGAGCGGCGGCAGGAGGAAGATAAAGATGCCGTAGGCCCCCATGAAGTAGCGGTTCCCGACCGACCCTCCGCCACCAAGCCATGTGTACGGCAGATTGACGATGAAGAACAGCATCTGCGCCAGGCCGGAGGCGAGGACCAGGTACTGCCACCCGGGCCGCCGGGTGGGTGCGAGGAGGAAGACGCCGATGGCGAAGACGGCGGGGAAGAAGTACGGGAGGAGTCCGGAGTAGCGCCCGACGAAGTAGTACCGCAGGTTGTGCGAGAGATTCGTCCAGAAGACGCGGCGGTCGAGGATCACGCCGGCAAGCGATTCGTCCCGCCCCATCGGGAGCCCCACATCGAAGGTGGACGTCGCG
>JANPJN010000078.1:0-3700 GCA_031425515.1 Acidobacteriota bacterium
CTCGCGTAGCGCCAGACGCGGCCGTACATGCCCAGGCTGAAGAAGATGATCGGCTTGAAGGCCAGCGCGGCGATCAGGTAGGGAACGAACTCGGGGCGGTGCCGGGTAAAGAACCAGTCGAACCGCAGCAGGAAGGCCGCATAGGCGGCGATGGCGAAAAGGGGCAGATCCCCGAGGAGGATGTAACGGTTGCGCATGGGAGGGGATCACGCCGGACACACTCCGTGCCTTCCACTTACATTTCGGTGCAAATGGTTGAGTGCTCAGTGGTTGGAGCGATTGTCCGGTCGACGAACATATAATAGTGGCCACCGCCAACAGGGATGTCAAGGGCCGGGTCATAGATATAGGTACCCTGGTCTTGTCGCAGGATCACCCTCCACCTCAGGCACACGACTTGCCTCGAACGGAGCGGCATTCAGGAGGCACGGCACAAAATGGTAAAGAAGTTCTTCACTCCCACAACACTGGCCCTCGCGGTGGTACTGGGATTTCCGACAATGGGCAAAGCGCAGGACATCTTCCTCGCATCAGGCGGGGCAGATCTCACCTGGCACGGCACGGCGCCAGGCGCCAATGCCGGAATCTGGATGGATATCGGCGCCGTCAGCAACGACACGCGGCGCGACCTGATCGTGGGCGCCCCTGGCACCAGTGGGACGGCCGGCACGGTCTACGTCATCTTCGGCGGCCCGAACCTCTCGGGCGATCGGAGCCTGGCGCTGGCCGAAACCGTGATCTCGAGCACGGAGGCGGGCAACCGCTTCGGCGCGGCCACGGCCGCGGGCAACATCCGCAACGCGGAAGGGGCCACGCCCCGCAATCTGGTCGTCGGCGCGCCCGGCGCGCTCTCGAACCGGGGTGTGGTGTATCTCTTCAACGCCGGCTTCACGACGGGCCAGTCGATCGCGCATACGAGCGCCGCCTACAAGATCGAAGGGGCCGCCGGCGATCAGCTCGGCACCGCCTTCGCCACGGGGGACCTCAATGGCGATACCTACCGCGAGATCATCATCGGCGCACCGGGCACGAGCCGCGTCTACGTGATCAAAGGCGGTCCGACGCTGAGCGGCACGCTCGACCTCTCGACGACCAGCCTCCCGTCGTGCGCCGCGAACGCCGACGTGAACTGCTTCATCCAGGCGCCAGGCATCGGCGGCGCGCTCATCGCCGGAGACGTCACAGGCGACAACCTCTACGACCTGCTGATCGGATCTCCATCCAGCAACGTCGTCTACCTGTTCCCCGGCGTCACCGGGAAGATGCCGCCCGCCGCGACGACGTCGTTCACGACCCCGACGGCTGGCGATGAAACCGGCGCCTCCATCCGCATTCTCGACATCGACGACGACGGGAAGAACGACCTGGCGATCGGCGCCCCGGGGGGCGACGGGCCGGGTGACGCCCGGGCGAATGCCGGCGAAGTTTACGTGTTCCTGGGTCCCATCACGCCAGGCGCGGTCCTCCTGTCCTCGGCCAACATCGTCTTCTACGGCACCGCGGCCGGGTCGCGCGCGGGCGAAACGCTCGCCACCGGCGACATCAATCGCGACACGCCAAACGACCTGGTCATCAACGAGTCGGGCGGCAGCGGCGGCGCCGGCCTGCTCGAGGTCTACTACGGCCGCAACCGCAACACGATCGGCACGCTCTCGGGCGGCCAGCGCGTGGTGGACTTCTCGGTAGCGGGCCAGGCCAACCGCCGGATCTACGGCGACGCCGCCACAGGCTCCATCCGCGCGGTCCAGGTCTTCGAGGTCACCGGCGAAGGCGCCCGCGACATCATCGTCGGCGTCCCGGCCTTCAACAGCAACACGGGCAAGCTGTACTTCACGATCTCGCCGAAGCTCGTCGTCTCCCCGGTGACCGTCTCGCTCACGGTGAACCAGGGCGGCACGGTCACATCGTCCACGCCGGTCAACGTGACCAACCCGAGCATCGTGTCCACCGGATGGACCGCCGCCTTCCCGTCCGACGCAGCCGTCGATGACCGCTGGGTGTCGGCGAGCCCCGCCGCCGGGACCGTGGACTCCACCCATCCCAACGCGTTCTCCGTCGTGGCGTCGAGCGCCGGGCTGACCCCCGGGCTCCATACCGCCATCCTGCGCGTCAGCTCCACGAGCCCTGACCTCACCTACACGAAGGACATCACGGTCAACCTGACCGTGACCGGTGCAACCATCGCGGTCGACACCCCGACCGAAGGGGCAACGGTCAACAACGGCTTCACGATCTCCGGCTGGGCGGTCGATACCGCCGCCCCCTCCGGCACGGGCGTCAGCCAGGTGCAGGCCTATGCCTATCCAGCCACCGGGTCGCCGATCTTCCTCGGCACTGCGACCTACGGCAGCTCCCGTCCGGATGTCGGAGGGATCTATGGGACGCGCTTCACGAACTCGGGCTACACGATGACGGTCAGCAACCTGACCCCCGGCGCGAGCTACCAGGTCGTGGTGTTCGCGAAGAGCACGGTGACCAACGCCTTCGCGGCGTCGCGGACGGTCAACATCACCGTATCGGCCAGCAGCCCCGGGCCGTCCGCCGGTCCGACGGATCCGAACCCGACGCCGCCGGCGAACCCGAACAGCGGGACGTGCGGCGCCAACTCCGTGCCCGGACCGGGGACGACGGTCTCGCTGAATCGCGCCGGCCTGTTCTTCGGCGCCACGAACAACGGCGCGCTGAAGACGGGCGCGCAGTCGGCAACGGTCACCTTCGCGAACGGCTGCGGCCCCTGGTCCGTGAGCACTAGCGCCACGTGGCTCGACATCACCGCGGGCTCCGGCACGGGCCCGGGCACCTTCAGCGTATCGGTCAAGTCCGGCACCTATCCGGCGGGCACCTTCCTGTCGAGCACGCTGACGGTCACGGCCACCGGGGTCTCGAACTCCCCCATCACCATCCCGGTGCAGCTCCGCGCTTTCGCGTCCCCGACGGACCCGTTCGGCGCGGTGGACACGCCGATCAACAACGCCACCGGCATCGTCGGCTCGATCGGCGTGACGGGCTGGGCGCTCGACGACATCGCGGTCTCGCAGGTCACCATCTGGCGTAATCCGGTCGCGGGTGAGACGACCGGTCCGACCGGTAAGGTGTTCATCGGCAATGCGGTGCAGGTGGACGGCGCGCGGACGGACGTCGATGCCGCCTACTCGCAGCCGTTCGACTACCAGGCCGGCTGGGGCTACCTGATGCTCACGAACATGCTGCCGAATCAGGGCAACGGCACGTTCACGCTGTTCATGTATGCGGACGATGTGGATGGGCACCGGGCACTGCTGGGATCGCGGACGATCACACTCGACAATGCGAGCGCGACCAAGCCGTTCGGCGCGATCGACACGCCGACTCAGGGAGGCACCGTGTCCGGAACGGCCTACCTCAACTTCGGGTGGGTCCTGACCCAGAACCCGAAGACAGTGCCGACTGACGCATCGACGATCATGGTGTACATCGACGGCGTGCCGGTCGGACGCCCGACCTACAACCAGTATCGGGAAGATATCGCCACGCTGTTCCCTGGTCGCACCAACAGCAACGGCGCGGTCGGTTTCTACTACATCGACACCACGCGGCTGTCGAACGGCGTGCACACGATTGCCTGGGGCGTCACGGACAACGCCGGCAATGCCGAGGGCATCGGCAGCCGGTACTTCACCGTGCTCAACGGCGCGGCGGTCACGGCGCTGACCGTCGAGCG
>JANPJN010000079.1:0-2354 GCA_031425515.1 Acidobacteriota bacterium
ATCACGGAGAAACAGGTCACCGAGCTCCCGCTGAACGGCCGCAACTTCCTCCAGCTCCTCTTCCTGGGCGCCGGTGCGGTGGAAATCGGTGGCGAACAGGGCGCGATGCGGCAGGGGGTCGGCAATGCCATCAGCATCATGGGGTCGCGCCCCACGTCGAACAACTTCATGATTGACGGCACGGCGAACGTGGATACCGCGCTCGGCACGCCCGCCGCCATCCTGTCGGTGGATGCCATCCAGGAGTTCAAGGAGCAGACGACCACCTACTCGGCCGAGTACGGCTTCAGCGCCAACCAGATCAACCTGGTCAGCAAGTCGGGCACGAACGCATTCCACGGCACCGTCTTCGGCTTCATGCGCAACGACGCCTTCGACGCCCGCAACTTCTTCGACTCGCCGACCGCGAAGAAGCCCGAGCTCGATCAGAAACAGTTCGGCGGCGTCATTGGCGGGCCGATCTGGCGCAACAAGACGTTCTTCCTGTTCAACTACGAAGGCACGCGCATCACGCGCGGGTTCAACTCCTTCTACACCGTCCCGAGCCCCGAGAATCTGGCGGGTCGCTTCTCGACGCCGATCCGGGACCCGCTGACCGGGCAGCCGTTTCCGAACAATACGATTCCCCAGTCCCGCTTCTCGCGGCTTGCCCAGCTCGCGCTGCGAAGCGGCTGGTACCCGACGCCAAACAGCACCGCCGCGCAGGGAAACTATCAGCTCGTGCGCACGCTGCCCCAGGACCAGGACCAGTACACGGTACGCATCGACCACATGCTCGGGCGGTTCGGGCAGGTCTTCGGCCGCTACACCAAGACCGACTACGCCAACAGAACGAACTCCAACCTGCTCGAGATTGGCGATCGTGTGTTCGAACAGGAAACGAAGAACTGGCAGGTGTCCCACACCTGGGCGCTGAAGTCGAACCTTGTCAACCAGTTCCGCGTCGGGCGGGTGGAGGCGCGCGCCGATCAGCGTGGCATCGCCTGTCCCCAGAGCGACGTGGATTTTCTCGGCATCACCGGCGTCTTCACAGGCCTGCCCGACTTCCAGCGCGAATGCCCGTCCATCGGTATCCAGGGATACTCTGGCACCGGCGGCGCCGGCAACGCCTACTCGGCAAGCAACCAGCCGATGTGGGACGTCAGCAACACCACCACCTACGTCGTCGGGCGGCACAACCTGAGCTTCGGGGCTAACTACCGGAGCTGGCAGTTGCAGCGCGACCTGGCGACCGGTTTCCTGGGGGGGTACAGCTTCAGACTCGGCTTCTCGGGCGATCCAGTTGCCGACATGCTGCTCGGTTATTACACGGACTCCAGTCTCTTCCAGCCCGCCGCCTTCAGTGTGCCGGGGAAGCCCGGCAACCCGCGCGAGTTCAACTTCCTGTACGTTGCCCCGTACTTCCAGGACGACTGGCGGGTGAACTCCCGCCTCACGATGAACCTCGGGCTGCGCTGGGACTACCGCACGGTGCCGTACGAGACCAGGAACCGCATGGCGTGGCGCAACCTGAACTATGCGCCGGGCGGCCTGCTGGTCGCCGACCAGACGCTGGCCACGGGGGGCATCACCGACGGGAAGTACTACCAGCTCGCGGAGGGACGCAACCCCGAGAACCCGGATCGTTTCAAGGTCTTCGCCCCCCGGCTCGGCTTCGCCTGGCGTCTGAGCGAGGACGCCCGGGCCGTCGTCCGGGGCGGCTACGGCGTGTTTTTCGACTCGTCCGAGGGACGCGAAATCGATGGAGCCGCCGATGTGTATCCCTACGTCAGCCGCGGCAACTATCAGCAGTCGCTGAACCAGGTCACGCCGCTGCGGAACACGAATGAGCTGTTTCCCAGCTTCCAGGCGCCGGGGGTTGCGACCCCGGCTGCCAATACGTTCCTGGCGGTGAGCCAGTCGCCGGAGCCTCGCAATCCCTATGTGCAGCAGTGGTCGCTCGGCGTCCAGCGGGAGCTGTTCACGAGCACGGTGCTGGAAGTGAACTACATCGGGAACAAGGGGACGAACCTGCTGATGCGGCGCAACATCGCGCAGGCACTGCCGTACACGCCCGGGCGCCCGACGGTCGCCGAGCGCAAGCCCTACCCGAACTTCGGCGTCTATATCGACAGCGACTGGAGCGGACGTTCGAACTTCAACGCCTTCAACACCAAGCTCGAGCATCGCGGGCGCGCGGCGCTGCTGACCTTTGCCTACACATGGGCGAAGAGCACCGACACCAAGTCGGCGGCCGCAGGCATCGGCGCCACGGGATACAACGGCTGGCAGGGATTTCTTGACAACCAGGATCCGGACCGCGACCACGGGCTGTCGGACTTCGATGTGGACCATCGCCTGGTGGGGAGCTTCGT
>JANPJN010000080.1:0-1533 GCA_031425515.1 Acidobacteriota bacterium
CTGGGTGAGGCGTTCGGGCACGCGACGGGGCACGGCCTTGGCCTCGAAGTGCACGAAGCGCCGAGGATTGCGAAGGCCTCGGCCCATCTGGCCGATACTCCGGTCGCGGCGGGGATGGTCTTCACCATCGAGCCGGGCGCCTATGTCGAGGGGCTCGGGGGGGTTCGCATCGAGGACGACGTGCTGGTGGTCGAGGGCGGGTGCGAACTGCTCACGGACGTGCCGATCGAGTTATAAAGGTCGCGAGTGGAGGATGATGGAGTTCGACGACATTGAGCGGATTCTGGAACTCGTTCGGCAGCACGACCTGGCCGAGTTCGAGCTCGAGCGCGAGGGGCTGAAGCTTCGAGTCCGGAAGGCATCCGCCGGCTATCCGCTGCCCGGGACGGCGGCCTCGTTTCCTCCCGTCGCCCCCCCCGCGCCCGCGGCCCACGCGGCGTCCGCCCCGGCGGTGGCTCCGGCCCCCGACGATAACGACGCGGTGGATCTGGCGGTGGTGAAGTCCCCGATCGTCGGCACCTTCTACCGATACCCGGAGCCCGGCGCCACATCCTTCGTGGAGATCGGCGATCGGGTCAAGAAGGACCAGGTGCTCTGCATCATCGAAGCGATGAAGTTGATGAACGAGATCACGTCGGAATACGACGGGGAGGTCGTCAGCGCGTACGTGGAGAATGGCAAGGCGGTGCAGTATGGCGAGCGCCTGTTCGCCATCAGGACGACCTAGGCGTGGCACCTTCCGGACCTGAAGCGCAGGAGATGACGCGGCCCAATCCATGTTCAAAAAAGTTCTGATCGCCAACCGCGGCGAGATCGCCCTTCGCGTGATCTGCGCCTGTCGCGAGCTCGGCATCAAGACCGTCGCCGTGTATTCCGAGGCGGACGAGAACTCGCTGCACGTCCGGTTCGCCGACGAGGACGTCTGCATCGGGCCCGCGCGCAGCGCCGACAGCTATCTGAGCGTGCCGGCCGTGCTGAGCGCCGCCGAGATCACCGGCGCCGACGCGATCCACCCCGGCTACGGCTTCCTGTCCGAGAGTGCCTATCTCGCCGAAGTGTGCGAGGCCTGCCACATCAAGTTCATCGGACCGTCCCCGAACGTGATCCGGCTGCTCGGCGACAAGGCGCGCGCGCGGCGGGCCATGAAGAAGGCCGGCGTGCCGATCCTGCCGGGCAGCGACGGCCCGGTAGACAGTGAGGAGAAGGCGCTCAAGATTGCGAAGGAACTCGGCTTCCCGGTGATCATCAAGGCAGTCGCCGGGGGAGGCGGGCGTGGCATGCGGGTGATCCGCGCGCCGGGCGAGCTCTCGAAGGCGCTCAAGACCGCGCAGCGCGAGGCGGAAGCCGCGTTCGGCGTCGGCGACGTGTACCTCGAGAAGTACGTCGAGAACGCGCGGCACATCGAGTTCCAGGTCCTCGGCGACCATCACGGGGCAGTCGTTCACCTCGGCGAGCGGGAGTGCTCCATTCAGCGGCGGCACCAGAAACTGCTCGAGGAAGCGCCCTCGGTGGCCGTCACCGAGAAGATGCGTC
>JANPJN010000081.1:0-4597 GCA_031425515.1 Acidobacteriota bacterium
GTTGTGCCAGAGCTCGGCCGGCTCGCCGAGCGTGAGGACGACGAGATCGAGGCGCCCGTCGGCGTCGAAGTCGGCCACGCCGCACCCGCGGTGGGCGGCCACAGCGGACGCCAGGCCGGACGCCGGCGTGCCGTCGATGAACCGTCCCTCGCCGGCATTGAGGAACAGGCTGTTCGCCTGCTTCCAGCCGGACGCCTCGAACTCGCCGATGCGATCGTTGGCGTGCGAGTTGGCGGTGAAGATGTCCTTCCGCCCGTCGTTGTCGAAGTCGGCCATCACCGTGCACCACCCGGACAGCTTCGTCGTCAAACGGGCCATCCCGCTCGTCTGCGTGGTTTCGGTGAACCCGCCACGGCGATCGTTGCGGAAGAGCGGAAACGTCTCCCCCGCGAGTGCGGTGAGATGGATGTCCTCCCACCCATCGTTGTCGTAGTCCTGGAAGTCCGTGCCCATCCCGGACACAGGGCGGCCAGACTCGGGAACCGAGACGCCGGCCAGCAGCGCGGTCTCGGCGAACGTACCGTCCCCCTTATTGCGGAACAGGAAGTTCGGCACGGTGTCGTTGGTGACGAAGGCATCGATCCGGCCGTCATGGTCGAAGTCCGCGAACGCGACGCTCATGCCCTTCCCGACATGCGCCAGCAGGCCGGCGCGCGCCGATACGTCCTCGAACGTGCCGTCCCCCTTGTTGCGGTATAGACGATTCGGCAGCCCCTGCGAGAACCGCGGGTGACAGTAGATCCGGACGCCGCGCGCCTGGTCGCCACAGTAGCGATTGGCAGCCGGGTCCCACTGGACGTAATTGACGACGAGGAGATCGAGTCGGCCGTCATTGTCGTAGTCGAACCAGCCGCCGGCCGCAGCCCACTCGCCGCTCGTCAGCCCCGCCTTGTCCGTCACGTCGTCGAATCCGCCGTCCCCGCGGTTGCGCAGGAGCTGATGGCGCCGGACGCCCGCGACGAAGAGGTCCACGTGGCCGTCGTTGTCGTAGTCGGCCGCGGCCGCGCCCATCGCGTACCCGACGCCGGCGACGCCCGCCTGGGTCGTGACGTCGGTGAATTTCATGCTTCCGTCGTTGCGGAAGAGCCGATTGGCGTAGAGGTCACCGCTCTTGTCGAGCGACGGCATACGGGCGCCGTTCGTGAAGAAGATATCGGGACGGCCGTCGTTGTTGTAGTCGAACACCGCGAGCCCGCCCGGCGCGCTTTCGACGTAGTACTTCTCGGGGGTGGGCGAATGCTGATGGATGAACCGCAGGCCGGCCGATGCCGCGACGTTGCGGAACTGGACGGCTGGCGGCGCGGGTCGGGAGCCCTGGCCCGCGATCGGGACGAGGGTCAGGCCGCAGAGGACCCCGAGGGACGTCAGGGCGGCGGCGATCGATGGACGGCGTGCTGCGGCGATCACGTTGTGAAATAGTATATGTGCCTGTAATCAACGACTTACGCTAAAGATGAGTGTCCCCCTTTGAGAGGTTTTTGCATGCGTTCAATCACAGCCGTTCGTTCGCGTCTCTCCTTCCCCGTCGTCTCTGCCGCACTGCTCGCCTGCGCGCTTCCGGCGCTCGCCGCCGCCCAGGTGCCGCGCGACCGGCCCTCGCTGCCGGGCGAGCAGTGGGTCCAGTTGTTCAATGGCAAGGACCTGACGAACTGGGTCGAGGTCGGCAAGGAGAAGTGGACGGTCGAAGACGGCACCATCCACGGCCAGGGGGTCACCTCGGCCTACGGCTATCTCCGGACGGAAAAGCAGTACAAGGACTTCTGGATGTCGCTCCGCTTCAAGTGTGAGGCGGACGGCAACAGCGGCCTGTACTTTCACACCGACTTCAAGCCCGGGACGGTGGACGTCTCGAAAGGGATGCAGTTCGAGATCGACCGCACGCTGAACCACCACACGGGCGGGCTCTACGGCGACGGACGGAACTGGATCGCCTGGCCCTCGCCTGAGTTCGAGCAGGTGATCCGGCCGACGGACTGGAACGAGCTGCTCGTGAAGGTCGAGGGGAACCACATGACGGCCATCCTGAACGGCATCGAAGTGCTGAACTTCACCGATCCGACGCCGAAGTCGTTCGACGGCTACATCGCGCTCCAGTTGCACTCGGGCGGCCTCGGCAACATGCGATTCAAGGACATCTACGTGAGAGACCTGGCGGGGAAATAGCTGATAGCTGACAGCTGTTTCACAACCTGAAGAGCCGTCTGGCGTTGTCGTAGAGGAGCTTTCGTTCGATGCTCCGGGTCGGGGCCAGCCGCCGGATCGCCGCCAGGGTCTGCGATCCCTGGCACGCGGCGCCGGCGCCCTCCGAGTCGCTGCAGTCGCTGCCAAACAGCAGCCGGTCTTGATGCCGCTCGAGAAAGCGCCGCGTGAACGGCTCGTCGCGCGTCAGCGCATTCAACCCGGAACCCGCGGACAGATCGCCGAACAGGTTCGGGTAGTCGGTCAGGTATTTGTCGGTGAGCCCGCCGGGGCTCACCGGCCCTTTCGGATACAGCACGGACTGGTCGCGGTGCTGCCCGTCGATATTGGCCCACCACGTTTGGGCGTGTCCGATAAAGGCCACCCTGGGATATCTGGCGAGGATCCTGTGGAAGCGTTCGTAGCCGTAGTTGTACCGCTCGAACTGCCAGTGCATCAGGATCGGAACCCGCCGCTCCCCGGCGAGCCGATACAGCCGGTGCATCGCCGGATCGTCGCACGCGATGCCGAACTTCTGCTCGGCGATCATCAACGCCCCGCGCCGCAGGTGCCGCCCGATTTCCCGCGCCGCACCCGGCGCGTCGGGCACGTCGTTGGCCGCGAAGCGATACGCGGCCGGGCGCGCGCGCGCGAACGCGAGGCACGCGTCGGTGCCCAGGCACTTCGCCTCGAGCCCGTTCGACACGCCGCCGTGCGTGGACGGCGACGTCATCGGCCTCCCGGCAGGCAGCAGGATCGTCAGCGTCACGCCCATGCGCCGCTGATGCGCCAGCAACGCCTCATCGGTGCGGCCGGAGTACCCCAGATGCTGATGAATGTCGATCACGGGGTCGGCCCCCTCGCTGGCGGTCTGCGCCTCGAGGAGCGAGGCCCCGAGCGCCAGGCCGGACGCCGCGAGGAACGCACGGCGCGAAAGGCGGGGATCAGTGATGTTCGTCACGGCAGGTAAATATATGTGCATTCCGGGAATTCGCGCCCTCATCCTCGCTGTCCTGGCCGGCGCCGCCGTCGCGGCCTCGCAGCCGCCCGCCGCCAGGGCCCCGTGGCCGCCGGCCGTCCAGAAGGTGCCGGACAACGCTCCCCCGCTGTCGCCGGCCGCGGCGCTGAAGACCTTTCACCTGCCGCCGGGCTACCGCATGGAACTGGTGGCCAGCGAGCCGCTGGTCGGAGCGCCCGTGGCCATCGACTGGGATCCCCAGGGCCGCCTCTGGGTGGTCGAAATGCCGGCCTACATGCGCACGGTTGACGGCACGAACGAGCACGACCCCATCGGCCGGGTCGTCGTGCTGCAGGACATCGACCACGACGGCGTGATGGACACGCGCACCGTGTTCGCCGACGGGCTCGTGCTGGCGCGGGCCATCAAGGTGCTCGACCGCGGGGTACTGGTCGGTGAGCCGCCGTACGCGTGGCTGATGCGCGACCTCGACGGCGACCTGCGCATGGACGAGAAGACCATGGTCACCGACCAGTACGGCGAGCGCGACGCCGACCCGCAAAACAACGCGAACGGCCTTTTCTGGTCACTCGACAACCGCATCCACACGGCGGGCCAGGTCGATGTCTTCCTCCGGCCGACGCACAACGGCTTCGCTGTGGAGAAGACGCTGCTTCGCGGCGAGTGGGGCGTCGGTCAGGACGATGCGGGACGCATTTTCAGGAATACGAATTCGTCTGCCGTCCATGTGGACCTCGTGCCGACGTCGTACTTCGCCCGCCACCCCCATCTGCTGCGGACGAGAGGGAGCTACGAACCGATCGGGGCCGCGGACGATGGGCTCAACACCATCTGGCCGATACGGGCGAACCCGGGCACGAACAGGGCGTACCAGGCGGGCATCGATCGGGAAGACGGCACACTGGCGCAGTACACCGCCGTCTGCGCTCCCGTGATCTATCGCGGCGACCGGCTCCCTGCGGACCTCTCGGGCAATCTGTTCGTCGCTGAGCCTGCCGCCAATCTCGTCAGCCGGATTGTGCTGGGAGACGATGGGAGAACGTTGACGGCGCGGAAGGCGTACGAGCGCGCCGAGTTCCTGGTGTCCACCGACGAGCGGTTCCGACCGGTGTATTTGTCGAACGCGCCCGACGGGGCGATGTACGTGGTCGATCTGTATCGCGGCATCCTCGAGCATCGGAATTCACTGACGGTCTATCTTCGCGAGCAGATTCTGTCGCGCAGTCTCTCGGAACCGACCCGCTTCGGCCGCATCTACCGTGTCGTCCACGAGTCAACCCGCCGCGACACTACTCGCCTGTCGGCGAATGCGACACCGCGCCGACTGGTGGCCCTGCTGGCCCATCCGAATGGCTGGTGGCGCGACACCGCGCAGCGGCTGCTCGTCGAGCGCGGGCTGCGAGCGTCGTTGCCGTCCGCCGTCATCGGGCAGCTGGGGAC
>JANPJN010000082.1:0-2244 GCA_031425515.1 Acidobacteriota bacterium
GTGGCATGGGCGAGGTCTACAAGGCCCGCGACACACGTCTCGACCGGCTTGTCGCGATCAAGGTGATCACCGGGCATCTTGCCGGGCTGGACGATATGCGCCGGCGCTTCGAAGAGGAGTGCCGGGTGACCGCGACGTTGCATCACCCGCGCATCTGTGCGGTGTATGACGTGGGCACCATCGACGGTGTCCTGTATCTCGTCATGGAGTTCCTCGAGGGCGTATCTCTGGCGGATCGGATCACGCGCGGACCGATCCAGAGGTCGGAGGTGCTGGGGCACGCCATCGAGATCGCCGATGCGGTGCACTACGCGCACCGTAATGGAGTGGTTCACCGGGATTTGAAGCCGGCGAACGTGTTCATCACGTCTTCGGGAGTGAAGGTGCTCGATTTCGGTATCGCCAAGGTGCGGCATGCTGATGATCGACCCGCGACCGATGGCGCCACCGAGCGCATCGCCGCTCCGCCGACCGTCCGGGGCTCGGTACCCGGGACGATCTACTACCTGCCGCCCGAACGGCTGGAAGGGAAAGTGGCGGACCACCGCAGCGACGTGTACGGCTTCGGAGCGATTCTGTACGAAATGGCGACCGGACGGCGCGCGTTCGACGCGCCAACTCCTGCCGGCGTGATCGCCGCTGTCATGGCGACGGAGGCGGCGCCCCTCGGGGTCCAGTCGGCCGTGCCAGATCTCGACTGGGTGGTGCGCCGATGCCTCGCCAAGGATCCGGACGATCGATGGCAATCGCTTGGGGACGTGGAAGCCACGCTGAAAGCCATTGCCCGAACGTCGGGCACCGCGCCCGGCAGCACGCCCCCGCCCTCTCTACGGCGACGTCGCGTCCTGGCGCTGCTGGCGAGTGCGACCCTTCTCGCGGCTCTGGCCGCCGCCTTTGGGCTGTACCGGGCGCGCCCGAGTGCGCCTCCGCAAGCCGCCGCGGTTTCGTTTGCCATCCTTCCTCCCGACGGGCAGACGTTTACGCAGACCGAGGGAACGGTTGGATCTGCGCAAGTGGCGGTTTCGCGCGACGGGCGTGAACTGGCCTTCGTGGCGTCGGCGCGTAATGGTGCATCGCAGATTTGGGTTCGGTCGCTTGGGTCCGTCGAGGCCGTCCCGTTGCCGGGGACAGAAGGGGCGAGCTTTCCCTTCTGGTCACCGGATGGCCGCGATCTCGGATTCTTCGTCGACAATGCGCTGAAGCGAATCCCCCGTCGCGGGGGACCCGCCCGTCCGCTCGCGCCCGCCCGAAATGGGCGGGGCGGGTCGTGGAATGACGATGGGGTCATTCTATTCTCGGCCGACACCGATGCGGGCCTCACTCGCGTCCGGGCTGACGGATCAGGCCGCGCGGAGCAGACAACCGTCGAGACAGCGACCGGTGAGATTTCCCACCGCTGGCCTCAATTCCTTCCCGACGGAAATCTCTACCTGCTCTTCGTGCAGAGCACCGATCCGGAGCGGGCGGGGGTCTACCTCGCGTCCCTGAACTCCCCTGAGCGAACGCGGCTGGTGAGGTCGACGCACAGCGGGCAATACGCCCACCCGGGTCGCTTGTTGTATGTGCTCGGAGGGACGCTCCTGGCGGCGGCGCTGGATGTGCCGACGCGGCGTGTGACAGGGGAGCCAGTGTCCGTCGCCAAAGACGTCGGCACGTCCAGCAATTTCTATGCGGCCATCTCTGCGTCAGCGACCGGAATCGTAGCCTACGCCGGCAGACCAGTCGTCCCCGAAGAACTGGCCTGGATCGATCGCAGCGGGCGGCGCGTCACCGCCGCCACCAACGATCGGTACGTGGATTTCAGACTGTCGCCGGATGCGCGCCAGGTCGCCGTATCAACGGTCAAAGGCAGTGCGGACAAGACGGACATCAGTGTGCTCAATCTCGTCCGCGCAGCGACGGACAGCTTGACCACTTCGCCCGCGACCGACGCGTCCCCCGTCTGGTCTGCCGACGGCACGCACATCGTCTTCCGATCGAATCGTGACGGCCCCCACCAGTTGTTCACCCTGCCCCTGTCGGACCCAGGGTCAGTCGCCGTCTTCCTGAAGAGCGATCGCTATAAGCATCCAACCGGATGGACGCGTAGCGGCCTCATCGTGTACCACACCAACGACAAGGACACGGGGTGGGACATCGCCAGCGCGCAATGGCCTCGCTCGGGCACACCGCGTATTCTCGTAGGGACGGAGTTCAACGAGAGCCAGGCACAGGTGTCGCCGGACGAGCAGTGGCTCGCGTACA
>JANPJN010000083.1:0-1988 GCA_031425515.1 Acidobacteriota bacterium
TCCTCCTCGACGATCGCCTCCGCCCGGGCGAGCTCTCCGCTCCGCCTGGCCATGTTCTCCTGCACGATCGTCTGCAGATCGTCGATGTTGTAGAGGAACACCTGATCGAGGTCGCCCACCGCCGCCTCGACATCGCGAGGCACGGCGATGTCGATGACGAAGATCGGCCGGCCGCGACGCGGCCGCATGACCTCGTCCATCCGCGCCCGGGTCAGCACCGGCTCGGCCGCCGCCGTGGCGGTGATGACGATGTCGGCCGTGCCGAGCGCCTCGTCTAATCCATCCCAGGGCACCGCGCGTCCGCCGAGTCTCTCCGCCAGCCCCTCGGCGGTCGCCAGCGTCCGGCTCACGATCGCAATCTCCCGGACGTCCTGCGCCTGCAGGTGCATGCCGGTGAGCTTGGCCATCTCCCCGGCGCCGAGGATCAGCACGCGGCGTCCCTTGAGCCGGCCGAAAATTTTCTTCGCGAGCGAGATCGCCGCGTAGCTGACCGACACGGCCCCTTCGCCGAGGCCCGTTTCCGACCGGACCCGTTTGCCCGTGGCGAAGGCGGAGTGGAAGAGGCGGTTGGTCAGCGTGCCCGTGTAGTGCAGGTCGCTGGCGGTGGAGTAGGCCGCCTTGACCTGCCCGAGGATCTGCGGCTCGCCAACGACGAGCGAGTCGAGCCCCGCGGCGACGCGGAACAGGTGGCGCGCCGCCTCCGCGCCGCGGCGCTGGTAGAGGTGCTCGGCGACGCGGGCGTGCGGGACGTTGTGATACTCGCTGAAGAATCGTCCGACGCCGTCGGCCGTCGCGTCGGTGTCGCCCACGGCGTAGATCTCCGCGCGGTTGCAGGTGGAGAGCACGACCACTTCGCGTCCCACGCCTCGCGATGCGAGTGCCGAGAGCGCCGCGTCCACGCCTCCCCGGGTGAAGTCCACGCACTCCCGGAGATCGACCGGGGCGGTGCGGTGACTGAGGCCGATGGCGAACAGGCGCATGTCAGAAGTTGTGGCTTCTGGTCAGGAAGAAGCCGACCGGGAGAAAGTTCAACAGCACGATGAGGAAGCCGACGGCCGAGAGATAGGCGGCGCGCCGACCGCTCCAGCCGGCCGTGCGGCGTGCGAACACCGCGAAGGCATACAGCGCCCACGAGACGAGCGCGACGAGGATCTTGGGATCGCCAAGCGACATCGCCTGCGCCCGCGGGTCAGGCGACGACTGAATCTGCGACGCCCAGATCCCTCCGACCGCCACCCCCAGCGTCAGGCAGATCCACCCGACCGTGATGGCCCGCCCGTTCATGACGTCGAGAGCCTGGAGCGAGGGCAGCCGCGCGTAGAAGAACCCGAGCTGCTTCGCCTTGATCTCCTTGAAGAGCAGCACGTACGTGACCCCGAGCACGAATGCCAGCGCGAAGCTCGCGTAGCCGAAGAGCACCGACAGGATGTGGATCGTGAACAGCGGGCTCTGCAGCAGCGGCGGCCTCGGCTGCACGGAGGGGTCGAGGGTGGGCACGATCTGGAGCAGCGCCAGCAGCGTGCAGACGAGCACGCCCATCGATCGCTCATCGGAGGTGAGCTCGATGTAGAGGTACGACAGACCCAGCAGCCAGACGAGCGCCGAGATGGCGGCGCTCGTCCCCACGAGCGGCAGATCCCCGGCCTGCATGGTCTGCATGCCGATGACGAAGGTGTGCGCCAGCACGCTGGCGCCGAGCGTGGCGGTCGCGAGCCGGCCCGTTCGTGCATCACGGCGCGCGAAGTGCGCGCCGTAGGCGACCGCCGCCGCGACGTAGAGCAGGAGTGGGATGAGGTGCATGGCGCGTTATTGACTGCCGGGACCGTAGTAGCCGCGCCGCGCGCGCGCCGCGAGCCCGGGCTTCTTGACCCGCACATCGACCCGGCGCCAGACGCCGTTGCGCATGGGATTGCGCGGCGCATAGGCCAGGCTGTACTGGCTGGCGAGCTCCTCGGAGATCTGCTCGTAGATCTTCGGGAGCTCGATCA
>JANPJN010000084.1:0-3069 GCA_031425515.1 Acidobacteriota bacterium
AGGACGCCTGGGCGCTGCTCTCGAGCTACGACTACCCGGGCAACGTCCGGCAGCTCGAACACATGATTCAACGCGCCGTCGCGATCGCCCAGGGGCCTGAGCTCCAGCCCGAGGACCTGCCGGAAGAGGTGACGAGCCCCCCCGCGCCGTTCGCCTCAGCCGAGGGCACCGTGGCGGCCGCGCGCCAGCGTGCCGATCGCGAAGCGATCGTCGCGACGCTCGCGCGCCACGGCGGAGAGATCGGCGCGGCGGCCCGCGAGCTCCAGGTCAGCCGCACAACACTCTGGCGGCTGATGAAGAAGTACGACCTCGGGGGCTGACCCCCCCGGCCCCTCGTTGCATTCCTGAAACCTCCGCCGTTCCAGATCTGGAACGCAGCCCGTCCGTGGTCTTGTCTTCGGTGCGGTGCCGTCTCGGCAAGCCACTGTCCCACCACAACTTGCAGGGCGCACAGTGTCGTGCGCGCTTACGGCCTGCCTCTTGCGACCCTGGTGTGCGTCGCGCACGGATGCGCACGAAGTGAGCGGACAGCCCATGCACACCAAGACTGACGAGAGGCCGTCATCGACGGACACCGGCGCGGGAACCCTGAACCGCCGCCTGGTCTGGGAGCTCCAGACGATCAACGAGATCTCCGAGGGCATCGCGCGCGCCCGGGAGCTCGACGACGTCATGATGGGCGTCCTGCAGTGCCTGACGCGTGCGTTCGGGTCCGCCGCTGCGTCCATTCGGCTGCGCGACGATCGCGGCGCGTTCGTCGAACGCGCCTTCGTCGGCACGCCCGGCCTCGACAGCACCTGGACGGCCGGCCTCGGCCAGAGCCCGAGTGACTATGTCGTCGAGCACCGCTCGGCCCGACTCGTCGAGGACGCGCGACTGCTGCGCCCGGCGGGCTTTCGCGGAGAGGCGCGCATTCTGAGCGCCCTCAGCGTGCCGCTGCTGGCAGGGCCGGACCTGATCGGGACGCTCTCGCTCGCCTCACCGGTGCCGGGTCGCTTCGAGCCGGCGGACCAGTCCTTCGTGACCCTCGTGGCCGGCCAGCTGCTCGTCGGCGTACAGAATGCGCGGCTCCACGATGTCGTGAGCCGCGGGAAGCACGAGTGGGAGCGCACCTTCGATGCGATCAGCGATCCCATTGCGGTCTTCGACCACCAGGGCCGTCTGCTGCGGGGCAACATGGCTCTCGCGGACTACCTGGGGCGTGGGGTCCGCACCCTGCGGGGGACGTCGTGCCGCGAGATCGGCTTCTGCGACGGAGAGCCCGGAGACTGCGTGGTCACACGCGCAGCGGCGAGCGGTTCGAGCCGCGCCGAGCGCACGCAGCCGGACGGGCGCATCTTCGACGTCACGACGTTCCCGATCGCCGGAGGCACGGGGGGCGCCTCGGTCGTCCAGGTCGCGAAGGACGTGACGGAAGACATCCAGAGCGCACGACGCCTGCAGCAGATGAGCGACGAGCTCGCGCTTGCGAACGCCCGGTCGATAGCCGCGCTCGAGCGTCTCAAATCCACACAGGCGCACCTGCTCCAGGCCGAGAAGCTCTCGGCGATCGGACAGCTCGTCGCCGGCGTGGCGCACGAGCTCAACAATCCGCTCACGAGCGTGATTGGCTATGCCCATCTCCTCGAGGACGAGATGCTCGAGGCGCAGGGGCAGGCGCTAGAGCGCCCGCTGCCGGAGATCGCGCAGGACCTGCGGCGGGTCGCGGAGGAGTCCGAGCGGGCGGCGGGGATTGTCCGCAATCTGCTCGCCTTCGCCAGGCGGCAGTCGGCCTCGCGCACGCCTCAGGACGTGGCCGAGCTCTTCGCCCGTGTGCTCTCGCTGCGGTCCTACGAACAGCGTCTGAACAACATCCAGCTGGTCTGCGAGTTCGAGGCGGCGCTGCCGCCGGTCATCGCCGACGCCAGCCAGTTGCAGCAGGCGCTGCTGAACCTGCTCCTCAACGCCGAGCAGGCGATGCGGGGGCGTCCGGCCCGTTCGCTTCGCGCATCGGCGCGCTACGACGCCGCGGCGGCGGCGGTGGCGCTGTCGCTCTCCGACAGCGGCCACGGCATCGACGAGACGACGGTCTCGCGCATCTTCGATCCTTTCTTCACCACCCGCGACGTCGGCGAAGGCACCGGCCTCGGGCTCAGCATCTGCTACGGCATCGTGCGCGACCACGGCGGGGAGATCTCGGTGCAGAGCCAGACAGGCGTTGGCACCACGTTCTCGATTCTCCTGCCGGCCCGCGTCGAGCACAATCCGGACCCGATCCTCGTCGCCCATGCGGATCAGGCCGAGCGGGATTTCGTCACCGCGGCACTGACCGGCTGGGGCTGCACGGCGCTCCCTGCGGCGTCGAGCGACGAGGCGCTCGCGCTCTGTCGCACGCGGTCGCTGCAGGCGGCGTTCGTCGATCGCGCGATCATCGCCGCCGACCTTCCGGGCTGGCGCGCCGTGCGCGCCGAGTCCCGCGCCATCCCGCTCGTGCTCATGTCGATGTCGTCCGACGACGGAGCCGTCGAACAGTTCGGCCGTCTGGAGGCCCGCGCGGTGCTGGCGCCTCCGTTTCCCCTGCGGGCCATTCGTTCGGCGGTTCGCGCCGTGTCCAAGGAGTGTGTATGACTGCGCAGCGCCCCTCGCTGTTCGTCGTGGATGACGAGCCGGGCATCCTGGAGGTCGTCGCGCGGTTCGGCCGCCGCGCCGGCTTCGACGTGGTGGCGTGCTCGGGCGGGCACGAGGCCATCGCCCAGCTCGAAACCCGGCGCGCGGACATCGTGATGGTGGATCTGCGCATGCCGGACATCGGCGGCCTCGACGTCATCCGCGCGATCCGTGCCATCGATCCGAACTGCCAGGCCGTGCTCATGACCGGCTTCGCCACCGTGGACACCGCGGTCGAGGCCATCAAGCTCGGCGCGATGGACTATCTGAGCAAGCCGCTCGACTTCGGACGGCTCGAGCAGCTCCTCGGATCGGTCAAGGAGGACATCGAGCGGCGCCGCAGCGTCCTGGCGATGGAGTCCGATCTGGCGAAGCACCTGGAGTTCTGCGGGATGATCGGGCGCAGCCCGGTGATGCACGATC
>JANPJN010000085.1:0-7096 GCA_031425515.1 Acidobacteriota bacterium
GGACGTGCTCGTCGTCAATACGTGCGCCTTCATCGACTCGGCGAAGCAGGAATCCATCGACGCGATTCTCGAGATGGCCGCGCAGAAGCGCGACGGGCACTGCCGGCGGCTGGTCGTGACGGGATGCCTGGCCGAGCGGTACCGCGACGAGCTCCGGGCGGAGATCCCGGAGATCGACGCCGTGCTGGGCACGGGCGAGGTGCCTCTAATCCTCGAGGCGATCGGCGGCCTTTCCCCGGCGCCGACGAGCGGAGGCGTACCGCTGACGCTGTTTCGCGCGTCCGACTTCGCGCAGCCCTCCGGAGGACCCGGGGCGGCGCTGCTCACACGGCCGGCTCCGGCCGCGCCGACCTATATCTACGATGCGGACACACCGCGCCTCCAGACCACGCCGGCCCACTTCGCGTATGTGAAGATCGCGGAAGGGTGCGACTACACATGCGCCTTTTGCATCATTCCGACGCTGCGGGGCGCGTATCGCAGCCGCGCGGCCGACTCCATCGTGCGGGAGGCGCGGGCCATGGCGGCGCGCGGCGTGCGGGAGCTGCTGCTCATCTCGCAGGACACGACCTTCTACGGCATCGATCGCGGCGAGCGCGGCGCGCTCGCCCGGTTGCTCCGCGAGCTGAACACCATCGACGGTCTCCACTGGATCCGGCTGCTTTACCTCTACCCCACCACGATCACGGACGACGTGCTCGAGGCGATGGCGGAGTGCGACAAGGTGTGCCGCTACATCGATTTGCCGCTGCAGCACGCGTCGGCGGCGGTGCTCAAGCGGATGCGGCGTCCCGGACACCGCGCCACCTACGACACCCTGCTCGGACGCATCCGGCAGCGCGTGCCCGGCGTCTCCCTCCGCACCACGCTCATCGTCGGATTCCCGGGCGAGACGGAGGCGGACTTTACCGAGCTCGACGGCTTCGTCGCCGACACGGAGTTCGACCATGTCGGCGTGTTCACGTATTCCCACGAGGAAGGCACCCGCGCCTTCGGGCTTCCAGACGACGTGCCGGTCGCGGTGAAGCGGCGGCGCCGCAGCGCACTGATGGCCCGGCAGAAGAAGATCGTGGCCCGGGCGCAGAAGCGGCGGATAGGGACCGATGTCGAGGTGTTGATCGACGGACCGTCCGCCGACCATGATCTCGTGCTGGAAGGCCGGCTCGAGGGGCAGGCGCCAGAGATTGACCCGAAGGTGTTCCTGACCGAGTGCGACCCTGACGCGTACGGCCGGGGGCAGCTCATCCGCGCGACCATCGTCGGTGCGCGCGGTTACGATCTGATTGCGCGCCCGCGGGACGACCAAAGCTGATCGCGATCACAGTTCCTGCCCGAAGCCGTCCCGTGCCGTGTGCTATATTTATGGGTGGCAGCTTCGAGTAAGGGTACCCGAGTGGGCCTCCAGCCCACTTTTTGTGTTTCAGGGGCGATCTACGGTACGGACTGAACTGGCGCGCGTCCGCGAGGCTGCGGAACGTGTCGCCCGCAGCTACGGGCTCGAAATATTCGACGTGCAGCTCCGCCGCGAGTCCGTCGGTCTGGTGCTGCGTGTCGTCATCGACCGGCCGGATCCAGGTATTCCGACGTCAACAGCCGTCGTCGCGTCAGAGGGCCTCCCTGAAGGTGCGGCGGGCAGCCCCGAAGAACTGTCCGAAACGGACGCCGCGGCGATCGGGGGCGAGAGCATCGGCGTGGCGGACTGCCAGCGCGTGAGTCACGATTTGAGCGCGCTGCTCGATGTGGAGCTCGACGGCGGGACGCAGGATCTCGGGCCATTGGCGCTCGGGCAGGGGTACACGCTCGAGGTGTCGTCGCCGGGGCTGGATCGTCCCCTGCGCCACGAAGCGGACTACCGGCGCTTCACCGGACGGCTCGCGAAGATCGTGACGACGACGCCGATCGATGGGCAGTCGGCGTTCGCGGGGCGTCTGGCCGGGGTGGACGCCGGATTCGTGCGGCTCACGGAAGGGCGCAAGGAACACCGGATTCCGGTCGCCGGGATCAAACGCGGACGGCTCGAAGTGGAGATGTGACGCGCGGGCCGGGAGCCTGGAGCTGACGGCGGATTGCTGACAGCTGATTGCTGATAGAGACCGATAGAGACTGATACATGGCCACCATGAACCCGCTGCTGCAGCAGATCGACGCCATTGCCAAAGAGAAGGGCGTCGAGCCGGAAATCATCATCAGCGCCGTCCAGGACGCGCTCGAGGCGGCCGCGCGGAAGCGGTACAAGAACGAAACGCTGCGCGCGCGGTTCAACACGGAGAGCGGGCAGCTCGAGCTGTACGCCGTCAAGAAGATCGTGGACGAGGTGACGGACGCCGCCACGCAGATTTCGCTGGGCGAGGCGCAGCAGCTCTACGGCGACGAAGCCGAAGTGGACATGGAAATCGAGTTCCCGCGGCCGACCGAGGATCTCGGGCGGATTGCCGCGCAGACGGCGAAGCAGGTCATCTTCCAGAAGGTCCGGGAGGCGGAGCGCGAGAACGTCTACGGCGAGTACAGCGAGCGGGTCGGCGAAGTCATCAGCGGCATCGTCAAGCGCTTCGAGAACGGCGACATCATCATCGAGCTCGGGCGCGTCGAGTGCCAGCTCCCGCGCAAGGAGCAGTCCCGCGCGGAGAACTATACGGTGGGTGACCGCGTGCGGGCGGTCGTGCGCGGCGTGAACCGCAGCGCCAAGGGTCCGCAGGTCGTCCTGTCGAGAACGGATCCGGCCCTGCTCATCAAGCTGTTCGAGCAGGAAGTACCGGAGATTTACGACGGCACGGTGGTCATCCGCGGGGCGGTGCGCGAGGCGGGCGATCGCGCGAAGGTGGCGGTCTACTCGCGCGAGCGTGACGTGGACCCGGTCGGCGCCTGCGTGGGCATGAAGGGCACGCGCGTGCAGTCGATCATCCGCGAGCTGCGCGGCGAGAAGATTGATATCGTCGAGTACTCCGAGGATCCGGTCCTCTTCGTCACGAGCGCCCTGAGCCCCGCGAAGGTCCAGCGCGTGTCGATCGTGGACGATGCGGAGAAGGTGATGGAAGTGGTCGTCGAGGACAAGCAGCTCTCGCTGGCCATCGGCAAGAAGGGGCAGAACGTCCGCCTGGCCGCCAAGCTCACCGGCTGGAAGATCGACATCAAGAGCGAAGAGGAAAAGCGCCGCGAGGTCGAGGCGGTGCTTGGCGCGCTCGAAGGTCCGGCGGACGCCGACGCCCTGGCGGGCGAGGCTGGCGCCGTGACGGACGAGGCCGGCGCCCCGGCGGCGGAGCCGCTGGCCGAAGGCTCGGACGTCGCGACCGCGGCGCCGGCTGAAGGCGGGACCGCCGACGCGGCGGACGCGAGCGAGCCGGCGGCAGGCGATCAGGAACCCGCGGAACCCGCGGCAGTGGCCGCAGACGACGCGGACGCGAAGTAGTACGGCAGTCTGGTAGACGACAGGGCTTAGAACTTCCAACGCATGGCAACAGTCCGGATTTATAAAGTCGCGGAGCTTCTCAACACCTCGAGCCAGGAAGTGATGGCGCTGCTCAAGCGCGATCACGGCATCGAGGTGAAGAGCGCGTCGAGCACGATCGAAGAGGTCGTCGCCCGGGAGTTCGTCGCACGCATGGCGCGCCAGCGGGGACTGAATATTCCGGCCAACGCGTCGATGGCCGACACCCCAGCGCCGGCGAAGGGCAAGAAGCCCGGCGGCAAGGCGCCCGAACCGGCCAAGCCGACCGCGGCGCCCCTGCCTCCGCCGCGCCTCGTCAAGAGCGCCAAGCCCCTCCCCGATGTGGCGCAGCCCGTCGCTGCCGATCTCGAGGCGGGCGCGGCCGAGCAGGAGGACGCGTGGCGCGATGAAGCGCCCGAGCCTGCCGAGGTCGAGGAGCGCCGCGACGAGGAATCCGGGCAGGAGGCTGCCGCGGCGGAAGACGGGTACGAGGGCGAGCCCGCGGAGGCCACCGCGCCCCAGTCCGAGCCTGTGCGCATGTCGGAGGCGGCAACGCCCGCATCGCCGCAGGAGCCGACTGGCAATCTCGCATGGCCACGGCCCCCGGTCGGCTCGCAGGAGCCCACCGGCAATCTGGCCCGCCGCCCCGCGGGGTCTCAGGAGCCGACAGGGAATCTTGCCCGGCCCCGTGCCCCGCAGCCCGGGTCCCAGGAGCCGACCGGCAATCTCGCCCGTCCGGCCGCGCGGCCTCCCGCTCCCGTGGCGCCGCCCGCGCCGCCGCGTTCGGTCATGCCGCCCCCGACGGGGCGCGTAGTGCCGCCGACGCTGCGGCTCCGCGTCGAAGATCCGCGCACCGGCCAGGCACCGCCTGCACCGCCGCGCCGGCCCCTGCTCGTCCGGCCGCAGGTACCGACGCCGACACCGGCCTCGCAGCAGCCCACCGGGAATCTCAGTCGCCCGGCCGCAGGGCGCCCGGGCGCACCCGGCGCCATTCCCGGCCGTCCGGCGCCGCCGCGGCCCGGCGGAGGCCTGCCGCCCCGCCCCGGCTCTGCCATGGGCGGGCCCCGGCCGCTGCCCTCTCAGCCCGTTCGTCCGTCGGTGCCGCCGCGGCCCGGCATGCCGGCCTACCGGCCGCCCATGCACCATCGGCCCGGCAGCCAGCGTCCCGGTTCGCGCCGCGATCAGGGTCCGCGCATCCCGTCGCCAGCGCCCATGCAGGCGCCGCCGCCGCCCGTCACCCGCACTATCACCCTCGCTGAGGGGATGACGGTCGCGGATCTGGCCGCGAAGCTCGACGTCAAGGCCAAGGACGTCATGAAGAAGCTGATGGATCGCCGCATGATGGTGACGATCAACAGCACGCTCGACGACGAGACCGCGGCGGTGATCGCGCGCGAGTTCGGCGCGGACGTCAAGATGCAGACCTTCGAAGAGGAGATGCTGCAGGTCGAGGCGGAGGATGTGGATCCGGCCGATCTCGTGACCCGCGCCCCCGTGGTCACGGTCATGGGCCACGTCGACCACGGCAAGACGACGCTCCTCGATGCGATCCGCTCCGCGCGGGTGGCGGAGCGCGAGGCCGGCGGCATCACCCAGCACATCGGCGCCTATGCGGTGCACGTCAACGACCGCGACGTGGTCTTCCTCGACACCCCCGGCCATGAAGCCTTCACCATGATGCGCGCGCGGGGCTCCCGCGTCACCGACGTCGTGATCCTCGTCGTCGCGGCCGACGACGGCGTGATGCCGCAGACGCGCGAGGCGATCGACCACGCCAAAGCCGCGGGGGTGCCGATCCTCGTCGCGATCAACAAGATCGACAAGCCGAACGCCAACCCGGAGCTCGTGAAGAAGGAGCTCGCCGACCTCGGGCTGACCCCCGAGGCGTGGGGCGGCACGACCGTCATGGTGGAGGTGTCGGCCAAGAAGCGGGAAAACCTCGAGCTGCTGCTCGAGATGATCCTGCTCGTCACGGAGCTCGGGGAGCTGAAGGCGAACCCGAAGCGGAACGCCTCGGGCACGGTGCTCGAAGCCAAGCTAGACAAGGGTCGCGGCCCCGTCGCCACGATTCTCGTGCAGGACGGTACGCTGCGCGTGGGCGACACGCTCATCGCCGGCACGATCGTCGGCAAGGTTCGAGCGCTCATCGACGACCGCGGGCGACAGTTGAAGACCGCCGGTCCGGCGACGCCGGTCGAAGTCCTCGGGCTCGGCGGGCTGCCGCAGCCAGGCGACGCGTTCCAGGCCCTCACCGACGCCGCCAAGGCGCGTCAGATCGCCACGTTCCGTCAGTCGCAGGCGAAGGAGAAGGCCCACGCGGGGCGCGGGAGCCGGCTCACGCTCGAATCGCTCCAGGCGCAGATCGCCGAAGGGGGCATCAAGGAACTGCCGATCATCATCAAGGCCGACGTGCAGGGATCGGCCGAAGTGCTCGCCGATACGCTGACGAAGCTGACCGACGAGAAGGTCAAGATCCGCATCATCCACAGCGGGGTGGGCGCCATCAACGAGTCCGACGTGCTCCTCGCCTCGGCCTCCAACGCCATCGTCATCGGCTTCAACGTGCGGCCGGACCGGAATGCCGCCGACGTGGCGGACCGCGAGAAGGTGGACGTCCGCCTGCACTCGATCATCTACAACGTCACCGACGAGATGAAGAAGGCGATGGCCGGGCTGCTCGACCCGACGTTCCGCGAAGTGCGGGTCGGCACGGCCGAAGTCCGCGACATCTTCAAGACGCCGAAGTTCGGCACCATCGCGGGCTGCATGGTCCGCGAGGGGCGCATCGCGCGCTCGGGCGACACGCAGGCACGCCTGCTGCGCGACGGGCAGATGGTGTACGAAGGCAAGATCGGCTCGCTCCGCCGCTTCAAGGACGACGTGTCGGAAGTGAAGGCGGGCTTCGAGTGCGGCATCGGCTTCGATAAGTACAACGACATCAAGGTCGGCGACGTCATCGAGGCCTTCGTGGTGGAGCGGGTTGCCACGCCGGTCTAGCCTCTGTCGCGCCACGCGCCGCGGACGGGTTGCCGCGGCCGCGTGCCGGGCGACGGACTGACCTTTCGATCATGCCTCAAGGCTCCAGGGCATCGCGCGTCGGCGACCTGATCCGGGCGGAGCTGGCCGAGCTGCTCGCCCGCGAGGTGCACGATCCCGGCATCGGGTTCCTGACGATCACCCATGTGAAAGTGTCGGCCGATCTCCAGCAGGCGCGGGTGTTCTACACGACCATCGGCGACGACAAGGCGCGGAAGGACTCGGCGCGGGCGCTGCAGCGGGCGACGCCGTTTCTCCGGCGGCACGTGGGGCGCCGCCTTCAGCTCAAGCGCGTGCCCGAGCTGGCGTGGATGTTCGACGAGTCGATCGAGAAGAACGACCGGATCGAGCGCATCCTCCAGGAACTGCATACCGGATCGGTCGAGACCGCGGGCGCCTCGCCGTCCGGCGCAGGCACAGGGAACGACGATAAATCCCCGCCCCCCGGGCCAACGAGCGAAGAGCCAACGAGCGATGAGCCGTGACCAATAATGGAGTCCGCCCCGAGGCGCCGTCGCACGCGCCCGTGGCCGAGATCCGCGACGAGATCCTCCGGCGGCAGCGCTTCCTTCTCACGTCCCATGCCCGGCCCGACGGTGATTCGATCGGCTCGCAGCTCGCGATGGCGTTCGCGCT
>JANPJN010000086.1:0-8487 GCA_031425515.1 Acidobacteriota bacterium
AGATCCCGCGCGCGCGGACGATCAAGCTCGAGGATCCGCCCACGCCGTTCAAGACGTCGCGGATTCTCGAGGCCGCCGGCGAGGTGCCCGTGCGCATCTTCGGCGGGCTCGGCGGCGTGTTCCTGCTCGAGGAACTGCTGGCCGGCGCCACCGGCGCGATGACGGGGTTTGCCTACCCCGAGATTCTCGTGCGGATCGTCTCGCTCTTCCGCGCGGACCGCCGAGCCGAGGCGGCGGACTACTTCTACCGCGCCGTCCCCCTCATGCGATTCGAGTTCCAGGAGGGGATCGGGATGGCGATCCGCAAGGAAGTCCTGCATCGCCGCGGCGCCCTTGCCTCTCCGGAAACCCGCGCGCCGGCGGCGGGGCTCGATCAGGCCACCCGTGACGCGCTCGACCGCATCCTCGAGTGGAGCGCTCCGCTCCTGAACCCTGACAGCCTCTGAAGCCATTCATTTATGGATCTCAATCTCAAGAACAAGACCGCTCTCGTCGCCGGCGCCAGCAAAGGCCTCGGCTACGCGACCGCTTATGCCCTCGCGCGCGAGGGCGCGAGCGTCTCGATCTGTTCGCGCGACGAGGCCGCGATCACGGCGGCCGGTGCGCGCATCGCCAGCGAGACTGGCGCTCGGGTGCTGACGTACCCGGTGGATGTCCGGTCAGCGGACGCGATCGAGCACTGGGTGAAGGACTCCGGTGCCCGGTTCGGCGGGATTGACGCACTCATGACGAACTCCGGCGGTCCGCCGGCCGGACTGGCGCTGTCGTTCGACGATGCCGCGTGGCGGGATGCCGCGGAGCTGCTGCTGTTCAGCACGCTGCGGATGGTGCGCGCAGCCGTGCCGCTGATGGAAGGCCGCGGCGGCGGAGCAATCCTGATGTCCACCTCGTCGTCGGTGAAGGAACCCATCCAGAATCTCGGGTTGTCGACGGTGCTCCGCGCGTCGGTGTCGGCGCTCGCGAAGACGCTCGCACTCGAGCTGGCCGGATCGCGGATCCGGGTGAACCAGATTATTCCGGGTCGGATCGACACCGACCGCGTCCGTCAGCTCGACGGGATCACGGCGAAGAAGCTCGGCATCGACGTGGGCGAGGCGAAGACGAGGTCGATGGCCGCGATTCCGATGGGGAGGTATGGCGAAGGCGACGAGTTCGGGCGGGTCGCCGCGTTCCTGCTCTCCGATGCCGCGGCCTACATGACGGGCGCCACCGTGCAGGTGGACGGCGGCGCCATCCACAGCGTGCTGTAGCGATGGCCCTGATCCGTCGCACGCTCCTCGCGGCCTCCACGAATCCCTGGCTTCGCGATCGCGCGATGAAGGCGCCATTCGTCCGCCGCGCGGTCTCCCGCTTCATGCCCGGCGAGACGACTGACGCGGCGATCGCGGCCGCCCGCGCGCTGCAGGCCCGAGGGATCACCACCATCCTCACGCGCCTCGGGGAGAACCTCGACACGACGGCTGCGTTCGAGGAGGTGACGACGCACTATCTCGATCTGCTGGATCGGATCGCGTCCGCACAGCTCGACGCTCAGATTTCCATCAAGCCGACGCAGCTCGGGCTCGATCTGGACGCGGCGCTGTGCGAGCGTAATCTCGTCCGGCTCGTCGAGCGGTCCGACGAGCGGCACAACTTCGTCTGGATCGACATGGAGAGCTCGGCGTACGTCGAGCGGACGATTGGGCTCTTCCGGAAGATGCGCGCCCTGACGCCGAACGTCGGCCTCGCGATCCAGGCGTACCTGTATCGCTCCGAGAAGGACCTGGAGGCCCTGCTCCCGCTGGGAGTGGCGATCCGGATCGTCAAGGGGGCCTACCTCGAGCCTCCCGATCTTGCGTATGCCGCGAAATCGGATGTAGACGCGAACTTCTTCCGCCTCTGCACGCGCGTGCTCGAGGACGCCGCCAGTGGCGGCGGAGGGCACCTGCACATCGCCACGCACGACACGGCGCTTGCCGCGCGGCTGTCGGCGTGGACCGCGGAGCGGGGCGTGCCCCGCGAGCGCTTCGAGTTCGCGATGCTGTACGGCATCCAGCGCGGCCAGCAGGATCGGCTGGCGGCCGCTGGCACACGGCTGCGCGTGCTCATCAGCTACGGCGAGCACTGGTTCCCGTGGTACATGCGCCGCCTCGCCGAACGTCCCGCCAACATCTGGTTCGTCGTCCGGACGCTCTTCGGATAGAGTCCGCCACAAGGAGAACCGGCCATGACGCTGACACGCACGTCGGGAAGAATCCTGTCCGCTGCCCTCTGTGCCCTGCTCGCCGCAGCAGCAATCGTGCAGACCAGCCTGGCGCAGGCGCCAGCCGAGCGCGTTCAGGTGGACGCCGACGATTTCGGCGGTGTCGTTACCGGCCCGAAAGGTCCCGAGGCGGGCGTCTGGGTGATTGCCGAGACCACGGAGCTGCCAACGAAGTTCGTGCGGATCGTGGTGACTGACGATCGGGGCCGCTACCTCGTTCCCGACCTGCCGAAGGCCAGCTACGCGGTGTGGGTGCGGGGCTATGGCCTGGTCGATTCGCCGAGGGTCATGGCCACGCCCGGGAAGGTGCTCGACCTGACGGCGGTTGTCGCGCCGAGCGCACGCGCCGCGGCCGAGTACTACCCGGCGGGCTACTGGTTCTCACTTCTCGGAGTTCCCGCCCCGAGTGAATTTCCAGGAACCGGACCGGAAGGCAACGGCATTTCGCCGAATCTCAAGAGCCAGGGGGAATGGCTGCGCCACGTGAAGTCCGGTTCGTGTCTGGCCTGCCATCAGCTGGGGAGCAAGGGTACACGCGAGCTGCTGCCGGCGCTCGGGCACTTCGATTCGTCCGTCGATGCGTGGCAGCGCCGTCTGCAGTCGGGCCAGGCGGGGTCGCAGATGCTGAGCGGCCTCAATCAGCTCGGGGCGAAGCGCGCGCTCGCGCTGTTCGCGGACTGGACCGATCGCATCGCCGCCGGGGAGGTGCCTCCCGCGCCCCCGCGGCCCCAGGGCCTGGAGCGGAACGTCGTCATCACCCAGTGGGACTGGGCGCATGCGAAGGCGTACCTGCACGACCAGGTCTCGACCGATCGACGCAATCCGACGCTGAATCCGAACGGGTTGATCTACGGCGCGCTGGAGCTGAGCGCGGACTACATGCCGGTGCTCGACCCGGTGAACCACCGCGTCAGTCAGGTCGAGTTGACCGTGCGCGATCCGCTGACCCCACCCGCACAGGGCCCGCTGATGCTCCAGCCCTCGCCGTACTGGGACCGCGAGGTCCTCTGGAACAGCAAGAACAACGTCCACAACCCGATGTTCGATGGCCGGGGCCGGGTGTGGCTGACGTCGGCGGTCAGGCCCGCCGACAATCCCGCGTACTGCAAGGAAGGATCGACCCACCCGTCCGCGAAGCTCTTTCCGATTGCGCGCGCCAGCCGTCACCTCCAGATGTACGACCCGAAGAGCGGCAAGCTCACGCACATCAGCACCTGCTTCGGCACGCACCATCTGATGTTTGCCGAGGACGCGAACGACACGCTGTGGACCAGCGGCGGCGGCCAGGTGGTGGGCTGGCTGAACACGAAGATGTACGAGGCGACCGGCGACGAGGAAAAGTCGCAGGGCTGGACCGCCCTCATCATGGACACCAACGGCAACGGCCGACGCGATGCGTATGTCGAGCCGAATCAGCCGGCCGACCCGGCCAAGGACACGCGCTTCGGCGCCGCGTTCTACTCCGTGGCGCCGGCCCCCGACGGATCCATCTGGGGTTCGGTCCTGGGATTCCCGGGCGCCGCAGTACGGCTCGCGCCAGGGTCGAACCCGCCCGAGACGGCGCTCGCCGAAGTCTACGAGCCGCCTTTTACCGATGCGCGCAATCCCGGCTTCTCGCCACGCGGCATGGACATCGATCGCGACGGCGTGGTCTGGGCCGCGCTCGCGAGCGGCCACATGGCGAGCTTCGACCGGCGCAAGTGCAAGGGACCGCTGAACGGCCCGAAAGCCACCGGCCAGCACTGCACCGAGGGCTGGACGCTCTATCCCGAGCCGCTTCCGCAGATGAAAGGCGTCACCGACCCCGGCAGCGCGGAGGGCAGCTACTACACGTGGGTCGATCAGTTCGACACGTCCGGCTTCGGCCGGAACACCCCGATCAACACCGGCAACCAGTCGGAAGGCCTGCTCGTGCTCAAGGACGGCAAGTGGGTCGTGCTGCGCGTCCCGTATCCGAGCGGCTACTACACGAAGTGGCTGGACGGACGAATCGACGACGCGAAAGCCGGATGGAAAGGCAGGGGGCTCTGGACGACCATCAGCACGCGCGCGCCGTTCCACATGGAAACCGGCAAGGGGACGACCAGTAAGGTGATCAAGTTCCAGATGCGTCCCGATCCGCTGGCGAAGTAGGTGGCGCCGACGCTGACGCGATACGTGGCATTCCTCCGCGCCATCAACGTCGGAGGCCACACCGTCCGGATGGAGGATCTGCGGCGGCTGTTCACGGAGGCGGGGGCCTCGAACGTCGAGACGTTCATCGCCAGTGGGAACGTGATCTTCGACGCGCCGGGCGCCCGCGCAGCACTCGAGGTGCGGATGGAAGCGGCGATGGAGTCGGCGCTGGGGTTTCCGGTCGTGACCTTCCTGCGGACGCTGCCGGAGGTCGCGGCCGTTGCCGAGGTTCCGGCCTGTTCGCCCGCCGACCTCGCATCGGCCGCGCACGGAGCCCTCTACGTGGGCTTCCTCAAGACCGCCCCGTCAGAGACCGTGCGTCAGGCAGTGGCGGCGTCGAGCACCGCAAGCCACCGGTTCGTCGTGCACGACCGCGAAGTCTACTGGCTGCGGCTGAACATGGACGAGGAGTTCAAGGGGCCGAAGACGGACAAACTGCTCGGTCCGTCCACGTTCCGCAACATCACCACGATCCGGAAAATCACCACCCGCTACGGTGCGGCCGGACCGCAAACGCCACGCAAGGCATCTCCCCGGAGCCGCACATGATCATCGAACCACGAACCCACAAATCGCGTGTGTTGCCGCTGCTGGCGTTGATTGCACTCGCGACGCTGGCCGTGTCCGCCGCGACGCCCACAATCGTGCGCCCCGACCTCGGGAGCCCCGCCCGTCTGGACGACTGGACGCTTGACGGATCGGGTGTATGGGACATCGCCGGCGGCGCGCTGCGCCTCACGAAGGCGGGCACGCCGGGAGGATCCATCCGTCGTCCGGCAGCGGTCGCGGTGCTCAAGTCCGCACCCTTCACCACCCTCACACTGGAGGCCGAGATCAGGTCCACCGCACCAGTGGATCTCGCGGTCCGCGACGTGGAACTGATCTTCGGCTATCAGTCGCCGACGCGCTTCTACTACGTGCACCTCGCCGGCATCACGAACGCCGTCCACAATGGAATTTTCCTGGTGGCGGACGCGGATCGCCGCCGGCTCGACGAGCCGACGAGTGTCCCGCAGATGAAGGACGCCGCGTGGCACCGCGTCCGTCTCGAGCGCGATCCGGTCTCGGGGCGCATCGAGATCTTCGTGGACGGCGCATCGACTCCCGCCCTCCGCGCGACCGACACGACCATCCCCTCCGGCCGCATCGGATTTGCGTCGTTCGACGAGACCGGCGAGTTCCGCGACATCGTCGTCTCCGGCACGACGAAGTAGCGCGACGGTCGAGCGGTGCGCTAGTCCCGGGCGAGGTGAAGACTAGGTGCGCACGACGGCTGGTGCAGCCTGCCGTGCGGCGGCCCAATGGGCCGGCACTTCCACGTACGACTCGTCCAGCGCCGTCACCGACGGGCAGCCGAGCAGCTTGATGGTGCGCATCACGTCCGCCTGGAGGATCTCGATCGCCCGGGCGACGCCTGCGCCCCCGGCCGCGCCCAGTCCGTACGCATAGGCGCGCCCGATCAGCACCGCCTTCGCGCCAAGGCACAGCGCCTTGACGATGTCGCTGCCGCGGCGGATGCCGCCGTCGAGCAGTACTTCCGCGCGGCCGTTGACCGCGGCGATCACTTCCGGCAGCACCCGCAGCGTGCCGTGCACGCTGTCGAGTTGCCGCCCCCCATGGTTCGAGACGACGACCGCATCCGCCCCCGCGTCCACCGCCAGCATCGCGTCGTCTCCGCGATGCACGCCCTTGACGACGATCGGGCCGTCCCAGGCGTCGCGGATCCACCGGAGATCCGGCCACGTGACCGTCGAGGACTCGAGTGCGCTGCCGACATCCGCGTACGGCATCGGTCCCCCCTCGCCCGGCAGGACGACGTTGGGGAAGCTCATGAGTCCGCCGTCGCGGAAGAAGCCGGTCAGCCAGCGCGGCCGCGCCGCGAACTGCCACACGAAGGGGAACATCGTGAAGGGGTTGTGCGTGAGCAGCTCCTTCATGCCGTTGCGAAGGTCTCGCTCGCGGAGCCCGGCCACCGGGGTGTCGATGGTGACGACGAGCGCGGTGTAGCCTGCCTTGCGCGCGCGCTCGATCGAGCCGAGCGCGACGTCACGCCCGCCGACGAGATAGAGCTGGTACCACGCCGGACCGGTTGTGGACTTGCGGACATCTTCGAGCAGGCATCCCGAGAGCGTCGAGAGGATGTAGGCCGTCCCGGCTTCGCCCGCCGCGCGCGCGGCGACCTCTTCCCCGCGCGGGTAGAACATGCGGGAGCTGCCGACCGGCGCCAGCAGGAAGGGCAGCGCGAGCGGCGTTCCCAGCACGGTCGTCGCGAGGCTGTACTTGTTGTTGGCAACCGCGCAGCGCGGCCGGAACGCGACCTCGTTGTACGCCTCGCAGTTGCGATCGAGCGTGATCTCGCGGTCCGCGCCGCCGTCGATGTAGTCGAACACCGCGCGCGGCAGCCTGCGTCTGGCGGCCTTTCGCAGGTCCTCGATGTTGACGATACGGGGCGGGGCGACGGCGCGTGAAGTGGGCATATCTCTGGAGACCGGCATCGGGCGCCGGTTGATCCCGGGCGCCACTCGAACCACGCCATATTATGATGGCCGCGGTCAGATATGACGTGGGCACCCTGGATTCAAGTTTACGACCCGCTCGGCAACCCGTGGCTGAGCACCGCGGCGGCGGCATTTCCCATCGTGCTGCTCCTGGTGGCGCTGGCCGTCCTCGAGTGGCGCGCCCACATCGCGGCGCTGGCGGGGCTTGCGGCGGCGCTGGCGGTGTCGACGATCGTGTACGGCATGCCGGTGGCGACCGCCGGAGCGACGGCGCTGTACGGCGCGGCGTATGGCCTGATTCCCATCGGCTGGATCATCGTCACCGCGGTCTTCCTCTACAACCTCACCGTGGAGACGGGGCAGTTCGAGGTCGTCAAGCGGTCGGTCAGCCGGTTGTCCGCCGACCGGCGCATTCAGGCGCTGCTCGTGGCGTTCTCGTTCGGCGCGTTCATCGAGGGGGCGGCGGGCTTCGGCACCCCGGTGGCGATCTGCTCGGCGCTGCTCATGGGCCTCGGTTTCACGCCGCTCTATGCCGCGGGGCTCTCGCTCATCGCGAACACCGCGCCTGTGGCATTTGGCGCAATCGGCACGCCCATCCTGACGCTCGCCGCGGTGACGGACATTCCGGCCTACACCCTCGGCGTCATGGCGGGGCGGCAGCTGCCGTTCGTGTCGCTGATCGTGCCGGCGTGGCTCGTGGTGACGATGAGCGGCTGGCGAGGGCTGCGCGGCGTGTGGCCGGCGGTGCTCGTATGCGGGGGGACGTTCGCCGTCGTCCAGTTCGCCTGGAGCAACTACGTCGGCGTCGAGCTCGTGGACATCGTCGGTGGCCTCGCGTCGATCAGCGCGCTTGCCCTGTTCTCGAAGGTGTGGCGGCCGCGGGACGTGTGGGATTTCGAGCGGGCGCCCGATGCGCCGGCCTCGGGCCCCGGGGGGGCTCTCGCGGGCGCGCTACAGATGCCCGCCCCTCGTGCGGCCGTTGCGGCGGACCTCGACGACCTGCCGCGCGGCGCCGTGCTGCGGGCGTGGATGCCGTGGCTCTTTCTGAGCGTGGCGGTGATCCTGTGGGGGCTCGCGCCCGTGAAGGTGTTCCTGAACGGCGGGCCGCAGGCGCTTGCGCTGTATCGCGCCGGGGAGAAGCCCACGGTGAGCCCGGTACTGTCGCCGGCCTGGGAGGTGCCGCTGCTGCATCGGGCAGTGTTCCGCGACTACCCCGTCGTGCCGGTGGCCGTCGATCCCGCCCTGACGACCGACCCGACGTATCGCCGTGCCCATGCGGATGCTGCGGTGTTCACGCTCAACTGGGCCTCGGCGACCGGCACCGCCATCCTGATCGCCGCGCTTGCCAGCGCGCTCTACCTGCGCGTGTCGTTCGCGCAGTTCATCGCAGTCGCGGGAATGACCGCGCGGCGGATGCAGTCGTCGCTCCTCACCATCATGCTGATGCTGTCGCTCGGGTTTGTCACACGCTACGGCGGGACCGACGCGACGCTGGGGCTGATGTTCACGAAGACCGGCATGCTCTATCCGTTCTTCGCCGCGCTCCTCGGGTGGCTGGGGGTCGCGCTCACG
>JANPJN010000087.1:0-5456 GCA_031425515.1 Acidobacteriota bacterium
TGCTTCGCACGGCCGTTCCTCACGCCATCTATGCGGCCGCCGGCCTGGCGCACTATGCGCGGACCGGACGGCTCGTGCCCGCGGTGAAGGGGAAGCTCTCGGCGCTGGCCGGCCTGCCGGGTGTGCTGAAAGATCGCCGTGCCGTGCAGCGCGCCGCCGTGGCGCCCACGTCGGCGCTGGAGCGGATGATGGAGCCACGCTGGCTCGCGCTCAAGCGACGGGAGAAATCCGCGCGCCGCTGAAACTGGCGCGTCCCGCGGCCGCACCCGCAGGCTGCCCGATCATTGCGGGCCGAGCGGCTGCACTTTCGAGATCCGGATCGTGACGGCGCGCTCACCCGCATCGAGGATCCGCAGATCCAGCCGCGAGAACCGGGCGTCGGGGCGGATGCTCCGCGCCTGGATCGTCACGTCCACCCACTGCCGTGGCGGCAGGGTGACGATGTCGGCTACGCGGCCGTCCAGCCGCAGCTCGAGCCGCTCCACCTGCGCCGACCACTGCTGCACGCTGAACCGGAACGCCGTCTCTCCAGGCACGAACAGCGCGGCCGTCGTCGTCGCTCCCCGATAGCGCACCCCGTCGTCGGAGGTTTCCCAATGCTCCGAGACGCCGATGCCCAGATGTTCGAAGTCGGCGTGGGCCTTCGCCGCCGCCACCTGCCACGGGATCGAGCCGACCAGAGACACCACGACCAGCGCGGCCAGACCCTTGAGCCACAGCGGGAGCGGCGCGGGCGCGGCCCTGGAGAGCCCGAGGCCTGTGGCCAGCCCGAGGACGATCCAGAACGCGTATGCGGCCTCTCGCGTCAGCAGCGGATGTCCGCCGAGGCATGTGAGCAGGAACACGGTCGCGCCGGCGAGCGTTCCCCATCCGAGCGCGTCAGCCCGCGTGGTCCGAACAGCTCCAGGAGCGAGCACGTCGTCGCGTGAATTGCCGACGGCGGCAGCTCCCCGTCGGAGGGCAGCAGCGAGCAGCCAGAGAAACACGCCCAGACCGACGACGCCCGTCTCGCCGAGAATCTGGAGGAAGTTGTTATGGGCGTTCTCGTGCTGGGCGCGGGGAAAGATCGCGAGCAGTGCGGGGGAACTGAACTCACCCGAGCGCTGGTAGAACTGTCCGAGGCCGATGCCGAAGAGCGGCCGCTCCCGCACCATGCGCGCCGTGGTGTGGGCCATCTCCACGCGCACCTGCGTGGCAACGGACGACGACTGCTGGTTGCCGCGGGTGGGGGCATACACGACCGCGACCACTGCCGCGAGCAGGATTGCTGCGCCGAGGCCTGCGGCGATCCTGCCGCGACGCCCGGCGCGCTGTCTCGCGGCGAGGGCAGCCATCCCCGTGAGCGCCATCGGGCAGGCCATGAGCGCGGTCCTGGATCCTGACATCCAGAGCCCCAGTGTCGTCAGCAGGACGACGCCTGCCCACCAGCGGGAGGCGGATCGCGCGGCGGCAACCCCTGCCGAGACGAAGAGGAGCAGCGCGAAGGCGGAGCCGGCGGCATTCACGTCCGCGTAGTGCACGTTCAGCCGGGCCGTCGCGATGTGTTGCCAGAGCATCCCCCAGAACGCGTCGAACCTGCGGGCGCTGGCGATCAGTTCGTGCAGGTTGAGCGCCGCCGCGGCCGCGCCCGCCACGGCGAGCGCGCCGGCGACGCGTCTGGCCTTCCTGCCGCTCGCTGCAGCCGCGCGAGCCGCCACCGCGAAGAGCAACAGCCCCTCGAGGAAAAACGCCGCCGCGTGCAAATATCGGTCGGAGCCGCTGACGAAGAAGTCGCGCGTGAAGTAGCGCAGCATCCAGGCCGCGAACTCCGGCCACCCGAGGCGTGCGCGATCCACCGACATCTGGACAATCGTCGAGGCAAGGACGACTGCCGCGAACAGCCACACTGGCACCCGGAGCGCAGGCGGAAGCGACGGATCGCCGCGTCCACCGGTCAGGCGCCGCACGAACCAGCCCGCGGCGAAGAGCACGACGAAGACCTCCGCCCAGGCGACACCCGGATTCCAGCGGCGCAGCGCATACATGGCCACGGGTGTGGAGGCCGCGACGACGACGAGTCCGGCAGGGGGGTTGAGTGCGGCGAGAACGGCCGTCGCGCAGAGGGCGGCCGCGAGCGGGAGCGGGACCCAGTCCAGCCGGAAGATCGAGAGCGCGATCGCGAGGAGAACGACCGCCGTGGCCGCGCGCGCGAGGGTGGCCGCCGCGCTCAGCATGCGCCCCCGCACCGGATCACCGTTGGGCGACGACGGCGTAGTCCATGTAGGTGAAGATGCGCGCGTTGAGCTTCTCCACGTTGCCGTTGAACGCTTCGGCGAGCTCGGCGACGACCGGGTCGGCGCCCGCGGGCAGGGCGATGGGCTGCAGCCGGTCCTGGACGGGGACGGGGGATCGGAACTCGATTTCTGCGTGGGTGAACCCGCTGGCCAGCACCAGATACTTGAGCGTGTCGGGGTGCAGCGGCCAGACGTGGGTGATGTCGCGGATGTAGCTTTCGAAGAACGCGACCCAGCACGCCGGGTTGAGCGTTTCGAGGACCAGCCGTCCGCCCGGGCGGAGCTTGTGCCCTGCTAGGTCGAGGAAGCGCAGGAGGTATTGCGGCGCGAGGTGCTCGACCACCTGGGCGGCGAAGATCCCGCCGAGTGAGGCATCTGGCAGCGTGGAGAGATAGCCGACCGCATCCCCCTGGGCGACGTCGAGGCCGCGTGCGCGGCAGCTCTCTGCCATCTCGTGGTTCAGATCGAGGCCGCGCGATTGAATGCCGCGAGAGGCGAGCAGGTCGAGGAACTCCCCGCGACCGCAGCCAACATCGAGCACGTCGGCGCGCCCTTCGAAGAGCGGGAGGTACGACTCGAGGCGCGCCCTGATGACCTCGCGCGAGCCGCGGAACTGATCCTCGAACCCGACGTACTTGTAGGCATCGAGCTCGCCGGCGAACGCATCGCCCGGAGTCCCCGCACCCGGCAGAACCCCTGAACCCTGTGGAACCTCTGCGGAACCCGAACCCTGTAGAACCCCGTGGAACCCCTGTTCGAGTTGCCGCTTGACGGTCGCGAATCCGTGCTGGAGGGTGCCGACCGTGGCGCGGATCTCGTCGAGGGCTGACGCGATCGTCGAGGTTCGGGCCTCGTCGCGCTGCTCGCGCGCGCCCAGCGACTCGAGCCGCTTCGCGACGTTCTCGCTGAGCCCGCTCAGTGCCGCGTTCAGGACGAGTGCCCCCGATGCCGCGTCGCGATCCTTCGTGTCCACGTAGGCGGTGACCTGTTGCAGCAGGAGCATGAGGTGCGACTGGAACTCGGCGATGCCGGCGAGATGATCGCGCTGGACCGCCGCGATGGCCTCCGCCGCGCGCCAAGCCTCGCGCTGGGCGGTTGCGGTCCGGTTGACGTGATCGACGAGCAGCGAGTTGAACGTGAGCTGCTTCTGAAGATACGGAGCGACGGTTCGCCAGACGAAGCCCGCCAGCCGTCCCTTGACCCCCGCGGTCGCCGGCTCGGACGGCAGGATATTCCAGGCCTGATTGAGCGCCGCGATCTGGTGATCATCCAGCCCCGGCGCCGGGGACGGCAGTGCGGCGGGCGGCCGCATGGCGCGGTCGAGCGCGGTCAGCGCCTCGTTGTACCGGGCGTCGGCGGCGTCGCGCTCCCTCCGGAGACGTTCGAGCACCGCGTCGAGCGGCTCCGGCGTGTCAGTGGACATGAATCAGCTACCAGCTATCAGCTATCAGCTCTCAGCTTTTAGCTACCAGCTTCCAGCTTCCAGTGTTCCGATATGAGGGGCGGCGGGGTTCTCACTGCGCTTCACACTCCTCGGTTACGGCGCTACGCGCCGGCTTGTTCCGGTGCGCCGGAAGTCACGAGCCCGGTCGTCGGGCTGCTGGGGGTCGCGTAGGGGCGCATCGGGATGCGGCCGGCGAGGTACGCCAGCCGTCCGGCTTCCACGCCGAGCCTCATCGCGCTCGCCATGGCGACGGGATCGCCCGCCAGGGCGATGGCGGTGTTCATCAGCACGCCGTCCGCGCCGAGCTCCATCGCGATCGCGGCGTCCGAGGCGGTGCCGACCCCGGCATCGACGATGACCGGCACGCGCGCCTGGGCCTTGATGATCCGGATGTTGTTCGGGTTCTGGATGCCGAGCCCCGAGCCGATCGGCGCGCCCAGCGGCATCACCGCCGCCGCACCGGCCTCCTCGAGCTTCCGGCAGATGACCGGATCGTCATTCGTGTATGGCAGGACGATGAACCCTTCGCGGACGAGGATGCGGGTCGCCTCGAGCAGGGCGATGTTGTCGGGGAAGAGCGTCTGCTCGTCGCCGAGGACCTCGAGCTTGACCCAGTTGGACAGCCCCACCTCGCGGCCGAGACGTGCCGTGCGCACGGCATCCTCCGCCGTGTAGCAGCCGGCCGTGTTGGGGAGGATGAAGATGCGCTCGCGATCGATGTAGTCGAGCAGCGATTCCTTCGACCGGTCGCTGAGGTTCACGCGGCGCACCGCGACCGTCACCATGTCGGCGCCCGAGGCGCGATGCGCCTCCGCCATGACGGCGTGCGACGGATATTTCCCCGTGCCCACCACCAGGCGGGAGGCGAAGGTGCGGCCGGCGATCACGAGCGAGTCAGCATGCATGATGTGTATCCCGGGGGTGCGGGCTATCCCCCGCCGACGAAATTGACGATCTCGACCTCATCCCCCTCATTGACGACCGTCGTCTCGTAGCGGGCCCGCTTGATCACCTCGACGTTGTGTTCGACGGCGACCAGGCGCGGATCGATCTTCAGGTGCGCGAGCAGCGCGGCAATCGTGAGGGGCGCGGCCAGTTCGACCTGGTCCCCGTTCAGTCGTATGGTCAAAGTCTACTCCACCGTTCCGGCCATGGCCCGGAGCGGATTCGGCACACCTGTGTCGCGCAACAGGCTGTCGAGGCGGCGTCCGCCGTCGTCTCGCAGGTGCGCCGGGAGCACAGGGTTCGGTATGTCACGTCGCCGGGCATCGGCGAGCACGGCACGGTAATCCTCCAGCATGCGGTCGGTGGAGTGTTCGCGCTGCCACCACGCGCGCCCGGCCGACCCGAGCGCCGCGCGGAGGTCCGCGTCGGCGGCCAGCCGGCGCATGGCCAGGCGCAGCGAGTGGGCCTCGTCCATCACGTCGATCGCCACCGTGACCGCGCGGGCGACGTCCCCGCGGTCGTGCCGCGTCCAGGAGCGCGGGTCGAGCGACGGCACGTCTGCGAGGTGCGCGAGATCCATGATCACCGTGGCGCGCCCGGCGCCGAGCGCGCGCAGCCAGGGGCCCGACACCTCCCGCGCCGTTGGCCAGCGCAGGTTCAGGGCGACGTCGCAGGCGGCAATGCAGGCGGTCAGCTCCGCGTCGGTCTCGAGGTAGCCGGTGAGCGTCACGCGCGACTCGAGGCCGCACTGCCGCACCGCGGCGGCGACATCGTAGTGGCGCGCCGGCGCTCCG
>JANPJN010000088.1:0-1699 GCA_031425515.1 Acidobacteriota bacterium
GCGCGCGGAGAGCGAACAGGCCAAGAGTCGCGACCAGGTCAATCAGGCCGCAGGCGGTGGCGGGGGCATCCTCGGCGGCGGTGGCAGCGACGCGCTGTCGAAGGCGCTCGAGAAGAACGAGGACGTGCTGCGGCAGGATCCCCACAACAGCCTGGCCGGGCTGGCCGAGAGCACCGGCGGCCTGATGTTCGAGAACTCCAACAACCTGCGCCAGGGCTTCGACCGCGTGGAGAGCGACCTGCGCAATTACTACCTGATTGGGTACACCCCGACCAACGACGCCTACGACGGCAAGTTCAGGAATATCGAGGTCCGCGTCAAACGCCCTGGCGTGACCGTGTCGGCCCGAAAGGGCTACTTCGCGGTGCGTGAGAGCGGCGGCCTCCCGATCAACACCTTCGAAGCGCCCGCCCTGGCCGCACTCGAGCGGAAGCCCGTCCCCAACGCGTTTCCCGTTCGCGTCGGCACGCTGCTCTTCCCCGAGCGCGAGCGGCCAGGCCTCGTCCCCGTCGTGATGGAGATCAAGACCGCTCCGCTGACGTTCCAGCCGGGCCCGGACGGCAAGACCTACACGTCGGACTTCGCCGTGCTGCTCCGTTTCCTCGACGGCTCGAACCAGGTCGTCCGCAAGGTGAGCCAGCACTACGAGATCACCGGTCCGATCGCCGATCTCGAGCGCGCGAAACAGGGGGAAGTGATTTTCTACAGAGAGCCCGAGCTCCCCCCTGGCGTCTACACGCTCGAGGCGGTCGTGCACGACGCACTGGCGGACAAGTCCTCGGTGCGGTTCGCCACGGTGGAGGTTCCCCGCACCGACCCGGCGGGCCTCCGCATGAGCAGCCTGGTCCTCGTCAAGCGGGGCGAGCGCGTACCAGAGAAGGATCGCCGCGCCGACAACCCGCTGCTCGTCAAGGACGTCGTGCTCTATCCGAACCTCGGAGACGCCGTCAGCCTCTCGACGAAGGAGGTTGGCTTCTACGTCGCCGTCTATCCCGTGGCCGGCGGCGCCGCACCTGACGCGTCACTGGAACTGCTGCAGAACGGCGCCGTTGTGGCGCAGCTGCCGATGCCGCTGCAACCGGCCGACGCGTCAGGACGGATCCAGCAGACCGGCCGCCTGCCGATCGACCGGCTCACCCCCGGCACCTACGATCTTCGCGTCGTCGTCTCCCAGGGCACCACCCGCATCGCCCGGTCCACGATCCTGCGTATCGCGCCGTGACCTCATGACCCGAGCGTCCATCGCCGTCGCCGTGCTGTCGTGTCTCGCGGTTCAGGGCGTTGGCGCGCAACCTGCCGGCACACCGCGCTCGGCGTCCGATGGGCAGTCCTTCACGGCCACCACCACGGCCATCCTCGTGGACGTCGTCGTCCGCGACCGCAAGGGGCGTCCCGTCACGGGACTGACCGCCGCTGACTTCGACGTCAAGGAGGACGGCGTCGTCCAGAAGATCGACACCTTCGCCAGGATCTCGAGGGGCGGCGGGATCGGCGTTGGAGTTGCCTGGAAGACTCCGGACGCGCCGATCTCGGTCACGTCCGGCGCCGCCGGGGCTGCCGCGGCCGATGCAGGGAGCGCAGAAGAGACAACCACGGCGCTCGTCTTCGATCACCTCTCGTCGGAGTCGCTGGGTCTCGCGCAGAAAGCCACGCTCGGCTACGTGCCGATGACGGGGGAGTCCGCCGCCCGCGTCGGTGT
>JANPJN010000089.1:0-2961 GCA_031425515.1 Acidobacteriota bacterium
GGTCGTCATGCGTCCATCATCGCGCACGTGCGGGGGGGGCAGATCAAGCCGGTTCTGGTCCCGGAAACGACCCCCGCCGGCCGGCTCGAGTGGAACGATCTAATCTCTGGCATGACGCTCTTCATACACCGGGCCGTAACCGTGGCTCTCGTCGCCGGCGTGGCCACCGGCGTTTCCGCCCAGCAGGCGGACCGCGCCACCATCCCAGATAAATACCGCTGGGATCTCGCCAAAATCTATCCCGACGACGCCGCGTGGCGCGTGGCGAAAGACAAACTCGTCAAGGAGGTTCCGGCGATGGTCCCCTTCAAGGGGACGCTCGGATCCTCGGCCGCCAAGCTGGCGGAGGCCCTGGAGCTCGGAAGCCGGCTGTCGAAGGAATTCGCACGGCTGTACGTCTACGCCAGCATGCACTCGGATCAGGATACGCGCGTCAGCACGTATCAGGGCATGCAGCAGGAGATGGCCCAGATCGGGGCGAACATCGGCGCCGAGACCGCCTTCGTCGAGCCGGAAATCCTCAAGATCGACCGCGCCACCATCGACCGGTTCACCACGGGGGAGCCGCGGCTGAAGCACTACCGGATGTACCTCGACGATCTCCTCCGCCGCCGGGAGCATACGCTGACCGACGGCGAGGAGCGGCTGCTCGCGAGCGCATCGGTGATGGCCGGCGCGCCGTCAAACGTATACGGCATTCTCACCAACGCGGATTTCCCGTATCCCACGGTGACGCTGTCGGACGGCAAGAGCGTGAAGCTCGACAGCGCAGGCTTCAGCCTCTATCGAACCGTGCCGAACCGGCAGGACCGCGAGAAGGTCATGACCGCCTATTTCGGGACGCTTGGAAACTTCCGGGGCACGCTGGGATCCACGCTGAACGCGCAGATCCAGACCGACGTCTTCTATGCCCGGGCGAGGAACTATCCCACGTCGCTCGAGCGATCGCTCGATGCAGCCAACATCCCCACGTCGGTGTACTCGCGGCTCATCGACGGGGTGAATCGCAACCTGCCGACATTTCACCGTTACCTGGCACTGCGCAAGCGGATGATGGGGGTGCCGGAGCTGCACTACTACGATCTCTACGCGCCGCTGGTGTCGTCGGTCGATCTCGCCTATTCCCCCGATGACGCCGAGAAGCACGTGATGGCCGCGCTGAAGCCGCTCGGCGACGAGTACGCCACGGCCATCCGGCGCGCCTTCAGCGAGCGGTGGATCGATCTCTACCCCAGTCCGGGCAAGCGGTCGGGCGCGTATTCGAACGGCGGTGCGTTCGACGTCCACCCCTTCATGCTCCTGAACTACAACGGGAAGTACAACGACGTCAGCACGCTCGCGCACGAGCTCGGCCACGCGATGCAGTCGTACTTCTCCAACAAGACGCAGCCCTACCCACTGGCCGATTACCCGATCTTCGTCGCCGAGGTCGCCTCCACCTTCAACGAGGCGCTGCTCATCGACTACATGCTCAAGAACATTTCGGACGACGAGCAGAAGCTGTCGCTGCTCGGCGACTATCTGGAGGGGATCAAGAGCACCGTGTTCCGGCAGACCCAGTTCGCCGAGTTCGAGCTGCGGACACACGAAATGGCGGAGAAGGGCCAGCCTCTCACCGGCGACGCCCTCTCGACGCTGTACGCCGACATCACGAAGAAGTACTACGGCCACGACAAGGGCGTCACGGTCGTGGACGACTACATCCAGCACGAGTGGGCGTTCATCCCCCACTTCTACCGGAACTTCTACGTGTTCCAGTACGCCACGTCGTTCACGGCCTCGTCGGCGCTCTCGGAAAAAGTCCTGGCGGGGGATCCCGCCGCGACCGGGCGTTACCTGGCGTTTCTTGGCGCGGGCGGATCGAAATATCCCATCGACCTGCTGAAGGAAGCGGGCGTGGACATGACCACCGACGAACCGCTCGAGCTCACGATGCGGAAGATGAACCGCGTGATGGACGAGATGGAGAAGATCCTCGCGAAGAGGAAGTAGCCAGGGAGCGGCGGGCGCGATCGAGCTCCCGCCTCTCTCCCGCCCGGGGTTTCGGGATCTGCAGGTCGAGCCCCGCCAGCGCCTCCTCCAGCGCGCTCGCCACGACCTGGTGGGCGTACCACTTGCGGTCGGCCGGCACGACAATCCACGGCGCGTGCGGGGCGCTGGTCCTCCGGATCATCTCCTCATACGCTGACATGTAGTCGTGCCAGCGGGCGCGCTCCTTCACGTCTCCCGGCGAAAACTTCCACCGCTTGTCCGGCTCGTCGAGGCGCTTGAGAAACCGGCGCCGCTGTTCATCCTGCGAGACGTTGAGGAAGAATTTGCGGATCACAAAGCCGCTGCGCGCCAGATGCCGCTCGAAGCCGACGATGTCCTCGTAGCGCTCTTTCCACAGCCGCGGCGTGACGAGTGAGGCCGGCAGCCGCTGGTGCTCGAGCAGCTCCGGGTGCACCCGGACGACCAGCACCTCCTCGTAGTAGGACCGGTTGAAAACACCGATCCGCCCGCGTTCAGGCAACCGCGCGGTGGTCCGCCACAGAAAGTCGTGGCCCAGCTCCTCCGAGGACGGAACTTTGAAGGAGGAGACCTGGCAGCCCTGGGGATTGACCCCCGAGAGGACGTGCTTGATGACGCTGTCCTTGCCGGCGGCGTCCATCGCCTGAAAGATCAGCAGCACGCCCCATCGATCGTGGGCGTAGAGCCGTTCCTGGAGGGCCGCGATCCGTTCGACGGTCTTCGACAGGAGCGCCGGCGCGTCCTCTTTCTTCAGCGGAAGGTGCGTCGACCCGTCCGGGTCCATGCGCCGCAGCCGGAAGTTCCGGCCGTCGGCGACCACGAAGGGAGACATGCGAGAAGCCACGCCGCTATCATGACCCAATGCGCGGGGGAGTGAGCGGCTTCGTCATCCGGACGAAGTGGCACGGCCGCGTGGCCTCGGACGGATCCGCGAATGGCTCTGTTCCCGCG
>JANPJN010000090.1:0-4052 GCA_031425515.1 Acidobacteriota bacterium
CCGTCGCCGATCTCTCCGGTGATCAGGCGGATCGCGCGCTGATAGCTGAAATACGCCCACGCCCACTGCACCAGCACGACCACGCGGTTCCGGAAGCCGATGAGGTTCATGATGTGCACGAACACCCACGCGAGCCAGCCAATCAGGCCGCGCAGCCTGAGCCATCCGAAGTCGGCGATCGCAAAGGCGCGCCCGATAGTCGCCATGTTCCCGAGGTCCACATACGCGAACGGCACCGCTGGCTGCTGCGCGACCGCCCGGATGATATTCCGGGCGGCGTGCTTCCCCATCTGAATCGCCACCTGCGCGACCCCGGGCAGCGGGCGGCCGTCGGGGCCGGTGAACGAGGCCAGGTCTCCAACCACGAAGACTTCGGGGTGGCCGGGAATGGTGAGGTCTTCCCGGACGAGCACGCGCCCGGCACGGTCGGTGGACACACCCAGTGTCGCGCCGAGTGGCGAGGCCGCCACACCGGCCGCCCAGAGCACGGTGGCGGCCTCGATGGGCCCGGCCGCCGTGGCGACACCGGACGCGCCGACCTCGGTGACGATGGCGCCGGTGTGCACCTCGACGCCGAGGCGGGTCAGATGGTCGTGCGCGGCCCGGCGCAGCGTCTCGGGAAACGACGTCAGCAGCGAGGGCCCCCCCTCCATCAGCAGGACGCGGGCGGAGCCGGGATCGAAATGGCGGAAATCGCGCGAGAGCGACTGGCGCGAGATCTCGGCCAGCGCGCCTGCGAGCTCGACGCCGGTGGGCCCGCCGCCCACCACGACGAACGTGAGCAACGCGCGGCGCCTGACAGGATCCGACTCACGTTCCGCGTGCTCGAAGGCCAGCAGGACGCGGCGACGGATGTCGAGCGCGTCCTCGAGGCTTTTCAGGCCCGGCGCGACCGCGCGCCATTCGTCATGGCCGAAGTACGCGTGGGTCGCTCCGGTGGCCAGAATGAGGTAGTCGTAGGCCAGCTCCCCATCGGTCAGGAGCACGCGACGGTTCGGCGCGTCCACTCCCCGCAGTTCGGCAAGCTGCACCTCCACGTTCGGCTGCCCCCGGAGGATCCATCGGATGGGCGAGGCAATGTCGCCCGGCGAGAGGGCCGCGGTCGCCACCTGATAGAGCAGCGGTTGGAAAACGTGGTGGTTCTTTCGGTCGAGAAGCGTCACGCGGACGGGGGCACGGCGGAGTGCGCGCGCCGCATACAACCCGCCGAAACCGCCGCCCGCAATAATCACGTGTGGAATCACGTGCGGATTCTACCCCGTGCGCCCAGCCGCCTCCGGAACGCGGTTTGCAGTCGTCTGAGGTATGACGATGACGCATCGAATGGCACGCTGGGGCGGCGCGCGGCTCTCTCGCCGGCTGGCGCGGTCCATCCCGTGGCTGGGCGCCGTGGTGGCGGTGGCGACCGCGGTCTCCACGATCCGGCGCAAGGGGGTGATCAGCGGCACGCTGGACACCGGCCTCAACGCCATGCCTCTCGTGGGGGCGGCCAAGAACGCGCTCGAGATCGCGCGCGGGAAGGATTTCTTCCCCGACCGCTTCGGTCCGCGCCCGGGCTACAAGACCGGCTCTCGCGTCCTGCCGCGCCGCTGACCCGGCGCGTGTGCGTCGGGCAGGCGGCGTCGGGTGGGGCATGCGACGGCGTCATGCGATAATCGCCAATGCCTCGCACCGTCTCCCCGCCCGACGACACCTGGGGCCGCTCCACGGTCCGCACCGCCTGTCCACTCGACTGCCCCGACTGCTGCACGATTGACGTCCTCGTCGAACGCGGGCGCGTCGTCTCGCTCGACGGCGGGAACGCCAACCCCACGACCCAGGATTTCATCTGCGGCAAGGTCAGGCGCTTTACCGAGCGGCTGTACGGTGAGGACCGGCTCCTCTATCCCGCCGTCAGGAAGGGCCCCAAAGGCCAGGGGGTCTTTTCGCGCGTCACCTGGAATGAGGCACTCGACGAGATCGCGCGCCGCATGGTGGAGATCCGGGATCGCGCCGGCGCCGAGGCCATCCTCCCCTTCTGCTACGGCGGGTCGAATGGCCTCCTCACGCAGGACACCACCGACGCGGCCCTGTTCCGCGGGTTCGGCACGTCACGGCTGGCACGCACCGTCTGTGCCGCGCCGACCGGCGCCGCGAACCAGGGGCTCTACGGCAAGATGCCTGGCGTTACGTATCAGGACTACGTCCACGCGAAGCTGATCGTCCTCTGGGGCGTGAACCCTGCGGCCTCCGGCATCCATCTGATTCCGTATCTGAAGGCCGCGCAGAAGGCGGGGGCCGCGCTGGTCGTCGTGGACCCGCGATCGACGACGCTGTCGCGTCAGGCGGACCTGCACCTTGCCGTCCGGCCCGGCACCGATCTTCCGGTGGCGCTCGCACTGCACCGCTACTTCTTCGAGCACCAGTTCGCAGACGAGGCCTTCCTGGCGGCGCACGCACCCGGCGCCGACAGCCGGCGGGCGCGCGCCCGCGACTGGACGATCGAGCGGGCCGCCGACGTCGCCGGCGTGCCGGCCGCCGACCTCACGCGATTCGCCGAGATGTACCGGGCGGCCGCGCCCGCGCTCATCCGATGCGGATGGGGCCTCGAGCGGAATCGCAACGGCGGCAGTGCGGCGGCAGCCGTCCTGGCCCTGCCGGCCGTGGCGGGGAAGTTCGGCGTGCGGGGCGGCGGCTACTCGATGAGTAACTCCTCCGCCTTCGGAATCAAGCCGGCGGCCTGGATGGACGCCACGCCAGAGCCCCGGACCCGGCTCGTGAACATGAATCATCTCGGGCGATCGCTCCTCGAGCTCAGGGATCCGCCGATCGAGATGCTCTTCGTCTACAACTGCAATCCGCTGGCGACCATGCCGGACCAGAACCGCGTGCTCGAAGGGCTCAAGCGCGAGGATCTCTTTACCGTCGTGTTTGAACAGGTGTTCACCGACACGGCGCGCTATGCCGACGTCCTGCTGCCGGCCACCACGTTTCTCGAGAACTACGACATCGCGAAGGCCTATGGGCCTATCAGCCTGCAGCTCGTGAAGCCCGTGATCGAGCCCTGCGGCGAGGCCCGGCCGAACACCGAAGTGTTCTCCGACCTGTCGTCGCGGCTCGGCCTGGGCGCGTTCGAAGAGGAGATCGACACGCTGCTCCGGATCACGGGCCATCTGGAACCCGAGGTAGCGTCGAGCCTGATGCAAAGCGGCGTCGCGGTCCCGCCCTTCGACGGCGCCCCGATTCAGTTCGTGGACGTCTTCCCGCGCACGAGGGACGGCAAGATCGACCTGTGCCCCGCGGCGCTCGATGCAGGGGCCCCCGCCGGCCTGTACGGGTATCAGCCGGATCCGGGGACGGCCGAGTTCCCGCTGGCGCTCATCTCCCCCGCGAGCGAGAAGACCATCTCCTCCACGCTGGGAGAATTGCGCGCCCGCGCCGCCATGCTCCAGATGCACCCCGCCGACGCCGCCGCGCGCGGCCTCGCGACCGACGACCCCGTCCGCGTCTTCAACCAGTGGGGGGAAGTACACTGCCCCGTCGCCGTCAACCCGGAGCTTCGTCCCGGCACGGTCTCGCTCCCGAAGGGGCTCTGGCGGAAGAGCACGTTCAACGGCTCAACGGCCAACGCGCTGGCGCCCGATTCGCTGACCGATCTGGGGGGAGGGGCGTGCTTCAACGACGCCCGCGTGCAGGTGGCCTCGCTCGGGAGGCACTGACGGGATCCCGCGCTCAGTAGCTGAAAAAGAAAATCAGATCGATCCCGGCGCGTTCGACCCGGCGCTGATTGATGCGGTTCGCGGATCCGCTCGTCTCGGGTGAGGCGCTCGCCTGCGCGCGGAGGAAGCGCGCGAGCTGATATTCGAGCTGTACCTCGGTCGTGTTCCGCGCCCCGAACTGCTGCCGGAGACGGACGAAGGCGCGCTCACCGAGCTGCTGGCCGAGCGTGACTCCCGCCCCCAGATCCCCCGACTCGGTCGTCGTCGTGATCTCGAACAGGTCGAGATCCAGCGCGCGGCCGATCGAGTCGCCCAGCGGCGCGGCGATGAAGCCGGTGGCAATCCCGCCGGCGG
>JANPJN010000091.1:0-4293 GCA_031425515.1 Acidobacteriota bacterium
GCGGAGGCCGGCGCGCAGGCTCGCGACCGCGTATCCCGGATGCGCAGGGAACATGACCGCGGACGCGGCGTCGCCAAGCACGCGCCGCTGGACGTCAGCGAGGCGCTCTCCCGTGGACAGCAGCACGCCGCCGCGGACCAGACCCAGATCCACCGCGGATCCGTTGAAGAATGCAGCGATGGCGTTCCTGGATCGGGCGGCGCCCATTCGTGCATCCGCCAGGTCGGCGCCGTTCAGCCGCCGTTGCGCCCCCGCCACACCGACCACCGCTTCGGCCCATGTCCGCCGCCCCTGCCACCGCAGCCGCGCGCCACCCATCGGTGGTGCCATCCGCCGCACGTACTCGCCCGACGGAAGCGTTCGGCCGTTCGCCATGGAGAAGTACGTGCCGGCCGTCCACGCTTCTCCCAGGCGAAGCTCCGCTTCGACGTCGAACCCGCGAATCCTGGCGCGATCGACGTTGACCCGCGTCGCGACGGGTCTGGGGTCCTCGGCCACATACGCCAGGCCCGCGGCATCCTGCCGGACGATCTCGAAGCCGGCAATCGCCGTCCCCACGACCGGCCGGTCGAAGATCAGCGCGCGGCGCTGGATGAAATCGAACAACTCGAGATCGAACCCGTTCAGCGCACCATGGAGCCGGCCCGCCCGCGCCTTCAGTCCGAGCTCGTACTGATACACGACCTCGGCGCGAAGATCCTCGACCCGACGGCCGGTTGATACTCCGTCCGAGCCGACGGTGGTGCCGGCGAGCGCGCGCATGGCCGCCGCTCTCGCGGGAGTGATCTCGAAGCCTCCTCCGCCGGTCAGCCCGATGCTCCCGAGGTCTGACGCATTCGGGGCTCTGAACGCGCGGCTCACACTGGTCGTCAGGTGGAGCCCGTCGGTGACGCGAAGCACCGAGGAGGCCTGAAAGGTGACCGATGCAGAACGAACGGCATCCTCGATGACGCCGAGCCGCGGATCGGCGGTCGTGTCGAACATGAACCGGCCGAACCGCAGGCCGGTACGCACGGTCAGACGTTCCGGCAGGACGTCTGCCCGATGCTGGACGAAGACCCCGAGACTCGTGTACGACGTGCCGTCGGGGATGTCGGGACGATCGATGCGGATGGAACCGTCCGGCTCCACGAGCTCGCGCGAGGCGCCGATGGACTCGGCATACGCGTCGCCTCCGATCGTCAGTTGCTGGCGCGATCCGACCGCGCGATGTCCCTGCAGCTGGTACCCGAACGCGGTCGTCGTGGCCCGCTGGCGGTCGAGCCGCGAAGACGGCCGCGCCTGCTCGAACCGGCCATCCGCCTGGCGATTGAACGAGAACGTTCCGGAGATTCCGTCCCATCCGCGCCAATCCGGCCGGGAATAGCGGATCAGACCGAAGTCGAGCGTCTGGGGATGGAAACCGCTGCCGAACAGCCCTGCGCCTCCGAGGAGCCGGTCATATCGATTCACCCCCTCCTGCGTGTGGTGGGTGTAGAGCGCATGGATCACCGAGGCTCGCCCGGCACCGATATCCGCGACGGCGTAGGTACTGCGCTCGTCGTAACCGGTGGCGCGATATCGGGAGCCCAGGACGGCCGAAGGCAGGCCCAGAAAACGCGTCACCGCGGCGCGCGAGTCGAGACCACCGCCCCCCCGCAGATCCCCGACGCGGCGTCCGCCGCCACCCGCTCGGATGGCGGAGCGGCCCGCCTGGAGCGCCACGTCCGCCTGGCCGCCCACGCTCCCGTCCGCCGACGCGCCCGAGATCTCCAGATGGCCTCCCAGGCGCGTGGCCCGCGCTGCGACCACTGGCCCGCTCAGCAGCTGCACCGTTCCGCCCAGGGCGTCGCTGCCGTACTGCACAGATCCCCCGCCCCGGACGACCTCGATGCGATCGACGAGACCCTCGGGCATCCAGGCGAAGTACTGATTCGGGCCGGCCCGCCACGATGCGGTATTCAAGCGGACACCGTCGAGCAGATGCAGATTGGCCTGGCCGGTGAATCCCCTGATCACGGGCGAGGCCTGGGCCGTCGTCGTCTGCTGCAGCAGCACGCCGGGCTCCTCGCGCAGCACTTGCGAGAAAAGCGTGTAGGGCCTGGCCTCGATGTCGCGACGCGAGGTCACCGACATGGCGTCGGGCAGATCGTACGCCTCTTCTTCGATGCCGTGAGTCGGCGTGACGACGACCTCGGACGAGAAGCGGCGAATGGGCAGGACGACAAGGACCGGGGCGGAAGCGCCCGCGTCAGCGGTTGCCGTGGCGGTTTCGAACGACTCCGAGCTCACCCTGATGCTGCAGCGACCGTCCGGCAGATTGCGCTCGACGATCTCGCCCTGCGCCGAGGCGATGGCGCGTCTCGCCTCCGTCCCGCAGCTCAGCGCCACGTCGGCGCCGGGAACGGCGCGGCCCTGCGGATCACGGACGAGTACGTGCACGCGCCCTCCGGCGGACTGCGCGACAGCCGACGCCGGCACGGCCACGGCACAGACGAGAGTCGCGACCAGTCTGAGCATACGTACCGTTGACCCCTCACTGCGAGGCCGACTTCGGCGGTTCCGGTCTCGCGATGCGAAGCAAGCCGGCTGCCTGCCCGGGGTCGCTCATCAGGTGTGTATAGAATCGGCGCATCTGCGGCTGCCATTCCCTGAGAGCGCTAAAGCTCGCAGGGTCAGCCTGTTAGGTGCCGCTCAGAGTGTGACCATCATCTGCGCGGGAGATGTACTCGACGGACTGCGCGGTCTTTCGACGACAAATGTCTCGGAGCAGGCGACCTTCACAGGCTTTGGGCGCGACCGGATCCGCTATAATCCCCGTTCCGCGCGGGTGGGCCCCATGCAGTCACAACGAGAAGACGATCTCGCGCATCTCCTGCGCCGCGCCGGCTTCGGGGCCGCCGCATCGGAGATGTCCGACTACGCCCGTCTCGGCTTCCTCGGCTTCAACACGGCGGTGGCGCACTTCGTCAACTACGGCGTGCAGCCAGACGATGTCGATAGCTTCATCGGACGGCAGGGCTACGCGGGCGTCACCTCACAGGGGCAGTTCCTGCCCGCGGCGAACATCAACGAGGCCCGCCAGCGCTGGCTGTTCCGCATGGTCCACAGCCGGCGTCCGCTCCAGGAGAAGATGGCGCTCTTCTGGCACAACCACTTCGCCACGGCCTATTCGAAGATTGCCGGGTCGGTAGGCGCGACCGAGGCGACCCGGATGCTCGCCGCAAAGCCGTCCGAGGATGCGGGAGGCGTGAAGGGGCAGCTCGAACTGTTCCGCGAGCACGCCCTCGGCAACTTCCGCGGCCTCCTCGTCGCCGTCGCGAAAGATCCCGCGATGCTCTACTGGCTCGACGGCCGCACGAACGTCCGGGCCCATCCCCAGGAGAACTTCGCGCGCGAGCTCATGGAGCTGTTCACGATCGGCGTGGGCACCTTCACCGAGGCCGACGTCTACGCGGGCGCGCGCGTCTTCACCGGGTGGAACCTCGCCAGGCCCGGAACCGGCGCCGCCCAGCACTACGAGTTCAGCTATGTCGCCGCGCAGCACGACACGACGGCGAAAGAATTCTCCTTCCCGATCTATCCAGGCGGCGGCCGCGTGATCCCGGCGCGGGCGCAGGCCGCGGGCATCGAGGACGGGTTGGACCTGATCAACGCGCTCGTGCGCCACCCGGCGACCGGGCCCCGCCTGGCTCGCAGCCTGTACAGATTCTTCGTCAACGAGGTGGACGCGCCGGACACCGCGCTCATCAACGAGCTGGCGGGCATCTACTACGCGCGCAACTACGACATCGAGCCGATGGTGCGCCGGCTCCTGCTGTCGCCGCAGTTCCGGGACACCTCGAATCACTACAAGCGCTTCGCCTGGCCGGTCGAGTTCGTCGTCCGGGCGATCAAGGAAGTCGGCTGGACCGGCTTCTCGGTGAACGACGCGCTGTCGCCGCTGGTCAACATGGGCCAGCAACTGCTCGAACCTCCCGACGTGAACGGATGGGAGCTGGGCCGGGGCTGGTTCTCGACCGGCGCGATGCTGGCCCGGATGAACTTCGCCGCGCAGATCGCGACGAATCAGAAGTTCAATCTGCGGGATGTCTTTCGCGGCCAGGCGCCGACGCCGGACGCGCTGGTCGGCGAGGCGCTCCTGCGGCTGTCGGTGCCCGAGTACGGCGCACGAGAGCGGTCCGCCCTGATTGACTACGTGTCGGCCGGCGGCGCCTGGACCGCCTCAGACGCACAGCTCGCGGCCAAGGGCTCGGGGCTCGTCCACCTCATCGTCGCCTCCGGCGAATACCAGTTGATCTAGTGATGGCGGCA
>JANPJN010000092.1:0-7579 GCA_031425515.1 Acidobacteriota bacterium
TCCTCCTCTCGTCGGCCGCGCTGCTGTCGGCGCAGGCGCCGACCCCGCCCCCGTCGGCGGACGCGGAGCTGGCCAGCTTCTTCGCGGCGCACGACGCGGCGCAGCTCGCGCGCAGCCCGCAGACCAAGGCCTACCGAGGCATCCGCGACGCCGACTACGGCAAGCTGGACGACGACAGCGAGGCGGCGAATGAGCGGGCGTACGAGAGCGACATGGCCGCGCTGGCCGACATGCAACGCCGGTTCAACGGGGCGACGCTGTCCCCTGACTCGCGGCTGTCCTTCCAGCTCTTCGACAAGCTGATGGAGCGTCGGCGTGCCGCGTGGCGCTACCGCGGCCTCGACTACGTGTTCGATCAGATGAACGGGGTGCAGAGCCGGCTCCCCGCCTTCCTCATCAATATTCACCGCATCACAACCCGCGCGGACGCCGACGCGTACGTCGCCCGCCTGCGTGCAATCGGCCCGGCGATAGACGAGGCGGTCCGCGCCTCGGAGCGTCGGGCGTCCGCTGGCGTCCTGCCGCCCAGGTGGGTCTTTCCGTATGTCATCTCCGACGCGCGCAACGTCATCACGGGCGCCCCCTTCGGCCCGGGACCGGACGCCGCGCTCTACGCCGACTTGAAGGCGAAGGTCGCGGCGTTGCAGCTGCCGCAGGCCGAGAAGGACGCGGTCGTCAAGGCGGGGGCGGATGCGCTGACGGCCGCCGTCAAGCCGGCGTACGACCGCCTGATCGCGGCCATGACGACGCAGGAGAAGGAAGCCGGTACGGTGGACGGCGTCTGGCGCTTCAAGGACGGCGCGGCATTCTACGCCGAGCGGCTGAGGACCTACACGACAACCGACCTGACGCCGGATCAGATTCACGCGATGGGCGTGGAGAACGTCGCGCGCATCCACAGGGAAGTGCAGGCTCTGATGGTCCGCGTGGAGTTCAAGGGCAGCCTGCAGGACTTCTTCCGGTTCATGCGGACCGACGCGCGCTTCTACGCCGCCAGCGATCAGGCCGGGCGCGACCGCTACCTCGCCGAGAGCAGCAAGGCGAAGGCGGCGGTCGAGGCGGTGCTGCCGAAGTGGTTCGGCGTCCTGCCGCAGGCGCCGCTCGTCATCAAACCGGTCGAGCCGTTCCGCGAAAAGTCCGCCGGCAAGGCGTTCTACCAGTCTCCGGCGCCGGACGGCTCGCGCCCGGGCACTTACTACGTGAACCTCTACGACATGGGCGCCATGCCGCTCTTCGAAGCCGACGCGCTCTTCTATCACGAGGGTCTGCCCGGGCATCACCTCCAGCGCGCCATCCAGACCGAGCTCAAGAACGTACCCGCGTTCCGGCAGTTCGGCGGGTTCACGGCCTACCTCGAGGGCTGGGGGCTGTACGCGGAGAAGCTCGCGGCCGACATGGGTCTCTACGGCGACGCCTACCGCGAGTTCGGACGGCTGCAGCTCGAGCTGCATCGGGCCATCCGGCTCGTCGTGGATACCGGGCTGCACCACAAGCGCTGGAGCCGCGAACAGGCGATCAAATATGTCGAGGACAACTCCGCCGACGCACCCGGGAGCATTGTCAAGGCCATCGAGCGCTACATCGTCTTTCCGGGCCAGGCGACGGCGTACATGGTCGGCCGCCTCAAGATCAGCGAGCTGCGCGACCGCGCCGAGCAGCGGCTCGGGCCGCGCTACGACGTCCGCGCGTTCCACGACGTCGTGCTGCGGAGCGGGCCGGTGCCGCTCGACGTGCTCGAACAGCGCGTGGACGCGTGGATCGCCGCTACGCCGAAGTGATCCGAACGCCCGAGCCGCTGGAGTACCATGGCCCCGGTGCACACGAGCCCGCCCGTCAGCCGCCGGTCTGAGGAGAGCCGCGGGGGCCTTCCGCCGGGCGCCGCGGGAGCACTGGCGCGCCTGACGCGCGTCGATGCGGGGATCACGTTGGCGATCGCCGCTGCGACGGCCGTCTTCACCCTGTTCCTCTTCGCGAGGCTCGATCCCCGCCTGCTTGCCTGGCCGGCCGGCAATGACGTGTGGTTCGAGGGAGACCTCCCGGTCGTATTTCGCAATCTGCTCGACCGCTTCAGCGATCAGACACGCAACGGCGATCACCCGCTGTTTCCGCTGCTCGCGACCGTGCCGGTCACCGTCCTCCATCGACTGGGGGCGTCCGACAGTGCGGCCGTCGGCGTCTTTCTCGCCGCGGTTGCCGCGATCTGGGGCGGGCTGCTCTACACGACACTGCGACTGGCCGAACTGCGCCGCCTGGATGCCACGCTGTTCACCGTCGCAGGGGCCTCCACGGCGGCCGCCATCTTCTGGCTGCCGGTGCCGGAGTGCGCGGGGCTCGCGAGCGTCACGATGATGGCGGCTCTTGGCGCCGCGGCAGTCGCGGCACGCGGCAGGCTGCACCCCGCGGTTGAAGTCGCCGTCAGCGCGCTCACCCTGAGCACGACGGTCACCCACTGGGCGGCCGGCCTGCTGCTGGCGATCGTCCGGCACCCGGTCGGCCGCGCCGTGCAGCTCTCGGTGAACGCACTGGCGCTCGTCGTGATCCTGTGGGCGGTGCAACGCGTGGTGGTGCCGTCGGCCGAGTTCTTCATCGGCTACACGGCGCATGCGAAGTTCGTCATGCACCCGGAATCCGGCGGCCCCCGCCACGTGCTGACCACGCTCCTGGTGCACTCGGCCGTGATGCCCGCCCCCCTCGTGCGCCACGAAGCGAAATGGGGCGACGTCATGACGATTCAGCACGGCGGCATCCGTGCCGACGGACCGGTCGCCCTCGTGGCCCGGATCGCGTGGGCCGGTCTGCTGGCCCTGGGCATCGTGGGCCTCAGCCACGCAGCGTCCACGCTGCGCTGGGTCGTGCTCGGCACGCTCGCGTGGCAGCTCGCGCTCCACAGCGTCTACGGCGAAGAGAGCTTTCTCTACGCGCTCTCGACGGCGCCCATGCTCGTGGTGATTGCCGCGCACGCCGCACGAACGCGCGCGCGCCCCGTCGCGCTGCTGCTGGCCGCGCTCTTCATCGTCGCGGCGGGATGGACCAATCTTGCGCGGTTCGACGACGCCCGCACGTTCATGGACCGGCGGCAGGGTGCGACCGTTACGGACGGCCCATAGAGAGGTTCTGCGGGGTTCTGCGGGGTTCTACACGGTTCTACGAGGTTCGCCGAGGTTCTACCAGGTTCTACGCGGTTCTACGGGATTCGCCGTAGCGCTCGTAGAGCGCGGGCAGGAGCATCAGGTTCAGCAGCGTCGAGGTGACGAGCCCGCCGAGGATGACGACCGCCATGGGGTGCTCAATCTCGTGCCCGGCGCTGTTCCCCGCGACCACCACGGGCAGCAGCGCGAGCGCGGTCACGAGCGCGGTCATCAGGATGGGGGCGAGCCGCTCCTCCGCCCCGCGCAGAATGAGCGCCCGGCCGAACGGCATCCCCTCCTCGTCGCGCAGGTGCCGGTAGTGGCTGATCAGCATGATGCCGTTGCGGGCCGCGATGCCAAGCACGGTCACGAAGCCCACGAGCGACCCGAGCGACAGCACACCGCCGCTCACGACCGCCGCGAGCACCCCGCCGACGAGCGCGAACGGCAGCGTGGCGAACACGAGGCCGGCCAGCCGCACGGACCCGAAATCCGCGTAGAGCAACAGGAAGATCCCGATGAGCGCGAACCCCGAGAGCGTCAGCAGCCGCCGCCGCGACTCTTCGCGCGCCGCGGACTCTCCCAGCAACTCCGCGTGATACCCCGCCGGAAACGCCACGCCGCCAAGCGCCGTCCCGATGTCGTTTGCGACCGACCCGAGGTCGCGCCCGCGGACGTTGCACGTCACGTCGAGCCGTCGTGAGCCCCCCTCGCGCGTGATCTCGTTGGGCGTCGGCGCGATCTGCACGTCTGCCACGGCACTGAGCGGCACGACGCCGCCGCCGGCCGTCTGTATCGGCAGGGTGCGAATCGACCCGATGCTGCCCCGCACGGACTCGGCCCCCCGCACGACCACGTCGAACACCTTCTGCTCGTCGTAGATCTCCCCCACCCGCGTCCCCTGCACCAGCGTCGTCGCCGCCCGTCGCACATCGCCGGGCGCCACGCCGGCCAGCCGCGCGCGCTCGGGAAGGAACCGGACGGTGATTTGCGGAACGAGCACCTGCGCCTGGACTTTCAGATCCGCCACGCCATCGATCCCCTTGAGGGCCGCCTCCACCTTCTGCGCCTCACGCGTGAGGCCGTCGAGATCCGGCCCGTAGATGCGCACGACCACGGTCGCGGCGGCTCCGGTCAGGACCTCCTTGATACGCTCGCGGAGATACGTCAGCAGGTCGCGATACAGCCCCGGATAGCCGTCCACGATCTGCTGGACCTTCGCCACGGTCGCCTCGTAGGGCGCCTCGCGATCCAGGCTGATCCACAGCTCGGTGAAGTTGATCCCCACGACCTCGTCTGCCGCCTCGGCCCGACCGATGTGGGCGCCGAAGCTCTGCACGCCTGGCACCGCGGTCAGCTCCTTCGCCGCCTGGACGGTGATGCGCTGCATCGCCGGCAACGACGTGCCGGGCTTCTCGACCCAGTGCATCAGAAAGTCGTACTCCTTGAAGTTCGGCAGGAACTCTTCACCCAGGAACGGCAGCGCCACGGCGGCGGCCCCGAGCGACACCGCCAGGATCGCCAGCGCCCGCTTCGGCCGTCCGAGCATCGGCGGGAGCACGCGCCGATACCCCGCCTTCAGGCGCACCACAATCGGCGCATCCTCCCGGCCGGCGCCGCTGCGCATCAGCATGAGGGCAAGTGCCGGAGTGATCGTCAGCGCAATTATCAGCGAGGCTACGACGGCCGTGACGTAGGCAATAGCCAGTGGACGGAAGAAGGCGCCAGACAGCCCGGGCAGCATGAAGACCGGAATGAAGACAATGATGACGATGAGGCTGCCGTAGACCACCGCGCTCCGCACTTCGAGCGACGCCTCGAGCACGACGCGCGCAACCGACTCCCCACCGGTTGCCGCATGCTGCCGCAACCGCCGGCCGATGTTCTCGACATCGATGATCGCGTCGTCCACCACCACGCCGAGCGCGATGATGAGCCCCGCCAGCGCCATCGTGTCGAGGGTGCGTCCGCCGGTCGCCAGCACCCACGCAGTCGCCGCCAGCGACAGCGGCATCGCCGTGATCGTGACGAGCGCGCTGCGCCAGTCGTGGAGGAACAACGCGAGCACGATCATGACGAGGATGGCGCCGATAACCATCGACCACGCCAGGTTGTGGAGCGACATCTCGATGAAGGTCGCGGGACGGAAGATCCGCGAGTCCACCTCGACCCCCGGCATCCCCGGCTGCAGGCTCGCCAGCGCCGCCTCGACGCCGCGGGTCACCGCGAGCGTGTTCGCGCCCGGCTGCTTCTCGACGATGAGCATCAGGCCAGGCCCTGTGCCGATGACGGCGTCGCCGATGGGCGGTGGGTTGCCTTCGGTGACGTCCGTCACGTCGCCGATGCGGATGGTCGCCCCCTCGCGGTGGACGAGCGGCATGGCGGCCAGATCCGCCGCGGACTTTACCGGTGAGAGATGCGACACCGCCAGCCGCTGGTTGGGCGTGTCGATGAAGCCTCCGGCGGCCACCGCCGTCGCCTCCCGAGAGGCCGCCAGCACGGCGTCGAGGGTGACGTTGTGCGCCTGCAACCGCGCCGGATCGACAAGCACCTGGATCTGCCGATCGCGCTGCCCCCAGATCGCCACGTTGGCCACACCCGGCACCGCCATCAGCCGCGGCCGCACGGTCCACTTCGCCATCGTGGTCAGTTCCGTCTGGGTGAGCGTCTTCGACGTCAGGCCAATCTTCATCAGACGGCTCAGCGACGACAGCGGGGGCATGACGACGGGAGGCCGCGCCGTACCCGGGAGCGCGGCGGACACGCGCGCGATGCGCTCCTGCACCAGTTGTCGCGCCTGGAGCACTTCCGTCCCTGGCTCGAACAGCAGCACGACAGACGACAGCCCGAGCACCGACTTGGACCGCAGCGTCGTCAGCAGCGGCACGCCGTGCAGCGCATTCTCGAGCGGCACCGTGATGAGCGCTTCGACTTCGGCCGTGGACAGCCCCGGCGCTTCGGTCTGGACTTCGACGAGCGGCGGCGCGAACTCCGGAAACACGTCGAACGGAATCTGCCCGGCGGAGCGCAGCCAGGCGATCGCCAGCATCGCGGCGGTGACGATCAGCACGACGCGGAGACGCAGCGAGACGCCGATGAGCCAGCGCATGCCCTATTTCCCCGCGCCGAATTCGATGCCGTAGAGCTCCGCGGCGCCGGTGACGACGACGAGCGCCCCGCGCGCGAGTCCCTGCTTCACGACCGACACCCCGCCGGCCGTGTCGAGCACCTCCACGCGGCGCCGCGCGAAGACGTGGGGCGCCCGCTGCTCGTACACCCAGGCGCTCCCGTACACGTCGTGGATCAGCGCCGACTCGGAGACGACGGGCGTGGTGCTGCCTCCGCGGGCGGGAATTCGCACCAGGACACGCTCGCCCGGCTGGAGGTCGGTCGCACCGGCCGGCTCGAAGACGACGTCGATGGCCGAGGCGCCGGCATTGCCGGTCGGCGGTGCCGCGACCAGCCGCACGGCGAGCCCGGAAGCGCCTGCCGGTTCGTCGAGCCGGAGCACGGACGCGCCGCGTTCCAGGTCCAGCGCCCGCCGGTCGCCGGCATAGATCGGCGCGCGGATCCATAAACGGTCCTGACGCGAGATCCTCACGAGCGGTGCCGATGCGGCGACGGTCTGGCCCGGCGCGGCGCTCACGGTCTCGACCATGCCGTCGGTGGGAGCGGAGATGACGAGCTCGTTGGCCCCGTTGATGGCGCTGCGCTCGACGACGGCGAGGCGCTGCTCGCCAGCGGTGACCGCCGCTTCGGCATTCCCCAGCTCCGCGCGGGCTTCCTCGAGCGCGCGGCGGCTGCCCGATCCGTCGTTGAGCAGCTGCTCCGCCCGCGCCACCTTCTTGCGCGCCGCTTCGACGGTCGCGGCCGCGCCCGATGCGTCCCGCTCGGCATTGATGCGGAGGTCCCGCTCGGCGGGCAGCAGCGGGACGATGCGAAACAGCGTGTCGCCACGCCGTACCGTGCGGCCGGCCACCGGCCGGCTCCCCTGCACGAGCGTGCCGGCGACCGGCGCAGTAACGTCGAACGACATGCCGGCAGGTACGATGACCTCGCCTGCGACGACCTTCGTCCCTGCGACGTTACGCTCCTCGACCGCGGCCACCTTGATGCCGAGTCTCGCTTCCGCCTCGGGTGTCAGTTTGACGACGTTGAGATCGGACTCCTTTACAGGATTGTCGACTTTGGCCGGAGGCGCCTGCGCGGGCCCGGCCGGCGCCTCGCGACAGCCGGCAGCGAGGACGGCGCAGAGCGGGAGCAGTATGACGGCACGCCTGTGATGCATGGACGACCTCTACCGTGGGAGAGCCGGAGCGCAGCCGCGGCCGGTGCTGCGCTCGAGGAGGATCAATGCGCGCCGCCGTTCGGCGGCGGCGTCGAGCTCGCGCGATCGGGCCTCGTTGAGCCGACGCGCGAGGTCGAGCACCGAGAGCAGCGGGAGCTCGCCG
>JANPJN010000093.1:0-2993 GCA_031425515.1 Acidobacteriota bacterium
AGGTTCATGGAATTCCGCTGCAGGCTCGGCACACCGGGCGGCGACGTCATCGAGGGCGTCTACGTCGCCGACAGCGAAGCGCGGCTCAGGCGCGACTTCGAGGACAAAGGCTTGTACGTGCTCGCGATCCAGCGGGCCGGATGGCGGCCTTTGGCTCCTTCCGCCTGCCCAGCCGGGCGCGCATCTCGTCCCGCGAGTTCCTCGTCTTCAACCAGGAGCTGGCCACGCTGCTGAAGGCCGGCATGCCGCTGGTCCAGTCGCTCGACATCCTCCGCCAGCGGGTCACGAATCCGCTCCTCAAGACGGTGCTGGACGATGTGTACGATCGGGTTCGGGCGGGCAATTCGCTGTCGGAGGCGTTCGAGGCGCACGGCACGCTCTTTCCGGGGATCTACACGGCCTCGCTCCTCGCGGGGGAGAAGAGCGGCAGCCTCGAAGCGGTCATCCGGCGCTACGTGGCGTATGTGAAGGTGGTGTCGGGGGTGCGCCGGAAAACGATCTCGGCGCTGGTCTACCCCGCCATCCTCCTCCTCCTCTCCTGCATCGTCGTCGCGATCATCGTGCTGCGGGTTGTGCCCGAGTTCGGCGCGTTCTACAACCAGTTCGGGAAAGAGCTGCCGCTGTCTACCCGCATGATCGTGGCGGTGTCGGCGTTTGCCGGGACGTATTTCGTGCTGATGGTGCTCGGTGCGGTGGCGACCGGGATCGCGTTCTGGTCCTGGATGAAGGCGGCGGGGAACCGTCGGCGTTTCGACCGCTGGAGCCTGCGGGTGCCGATGCTCGGCCCCATCGCGCAGAAGTTCGCGACCTCGCAGGCCGCGCGCACGCTGGCGACGCTGCTCGGCGGAGGCATCCCGCTCGTCAATGCGATCGACGTCGCGTCGCGTTCGATCGGAAACCAGTACATGGCGCACGAGCTGAAGCTCGCCGCCCAGCAGGTCCGCGAAGGCCGCGCGCTCGCGACGGCCCTGAGCGACAGCGGTGCGTTCCCCGACGTGGCGATCAAGATGGTCGAAGTGGGGGAGTCCACCGGCGCGCTGCAGGAGATGCTGAACAGCCTGTCGGATTTCTACGACGAGGAGATCGAGACCAACCTCGGCCGGTTCGTGACGGTCATCGAGCCGGCCCTGCTGGTCATCATGGGCATCGTCATCGCGGGCCTGCTGCTCGCGCTGTACATGCCGCTGTTCAATTTGACCTAGTCGCTCGCGTAGACAGGAACCGGTTACCTGTTGACTGGAACCGCGAACCTCAAACTGGAAGCTGGCAACTGGAAGCTGGAAGCCGAAACTGGAAGCTGGGAACTGTGAACGGAAAAGCCCCGACCCCGACCGCTCCGCCCGCCCCTGATGCGGAGCTCTATGTCGGCGAGCCGGAGCCGAATGCGGCCGAGCAGGCCGCCGAGACCGCGCAGGCGCGGCGTCTGGCCGAGCGCTATCGGCTCGACTTCGTGGACCTCACGCGCTTCAACATCGACCACGATCTCTTCCGCACGATCCCGGCCGACCTGACGCTCCGCTACGGCTTCGTTCCCTACCGGCGCGAGGGGGCCACGCTCGTGATCGTGGTGTCCGATCCCTCCGACCTGCCGATGCTCGACGAGCTTGGCGTGCTGCTCGCGACGCCGCTCAAGGTCACCGTCGGCACCCCGAGTGCCATCCAGTCGATTCTCAAGAAGAGCGAGAACTCGACCCGGGTGCTCGAAGAGGCGACCGAGAGCTTCCAGCTCCAGATTCTGCGCGACGACGACGGGGCAGACGACTCGCTGACGGTGGACCGCCTCTCGGCCGACTCGAGCCCCGTCATCCGGCTGGTGGACACGACGCTCTACAGCGCCATTCAGCGGCGGGCGAGCGACATCCACATCGAGACGCAGGACGACGCGGTGCACGTCAAGTACAGGATCGACGGGGTGCTGCAGCCGGCCATGCGGCCGATCGACAAGAAGTTCCACAGCACGATCATCTCGCGCGTGAAGGTCATGGCGGAGCTCGACATCGCCGAGAAGCGGGTGCCCCAGGACGGGCGCTTCAAGCTCCGGATGCCGGGCAAGACCATCGACTTCCGCGTGTCGATCATGCCGAGCGTGCACGGCGAAGACGCCGTCATCCGCATCCTCGACAAGGAGTCGATCAGCGAGCAGTTCCACGAGCTCCGGCTCGACATCCTCGGCTTTCCGGAAGAGGAGCTGCGGCGCTTCCGCAAGTACATCGCCGAGCCGTACGGCATGGTGCTCGTCACGGGCCCCACGGGGAGCGGCAAGACGACGACGCTCTATGCGGCGCTGTCGGAGATCAAGTCGATCGAGGACAAGATCATCACGATCGAGGATCCGGTCGAGTACCAGCTCCGCGGCATCACCCAGATTCCCATCAACGAGAAGAAGGGGCTGACGTTCGCGCGCGGCCTGCGCTCGATCCTGCGCCACGACCCCGACAAGATCATGGTCGGGGAGATCCGGGACGCGGAGACCGCGCAGATCGCGATCAACTCGGCGCTCACCGGGCACCTCGTCTTCACCACCGTCCACGCCAACAACGTGCTCGACGTGCTCGGGCGCTTCCTCAACATGGGCGTCGAGGCCTACCAGTTCGTCTCGGCGCTCAACTGCGTGCTCGCGCAGCGGCTCGTGCGCAACATCTGCGTGCACTGCAAGCGCAAGGCCACGATCACCCGTGCCCAGCTCGAGGAGTCGGCGCTCGATCCAGCCCTCGAGCACAGCGGGCTGTTCTACGAGGGGGCCGGCTGCATGGAATGCGGCGGCACGGGCTACCGCGGCCGGACGGCGATCTGCGAGCTGCTGGACCTGACCGATTCGATCCGCGAGCTGATTCTGAGCAAGCGCCCGACGTCGGAGATCAAGAAGGCGGCGCGCGACGAGGGCATGCGCTTCCTGCGCGAGTCGGCCGTCGAGCAGGTGCTCAAGGGCGTGACGACGCTGCGGGAGATCAACAAGGTGACGTTCGTCGAATGAGCCCCATCCCACGCTGGCT
>JANPJN010000094.1:0-3739 GCA_031425515.1 Acidobacteriota bacterium
CGGGCACACGATCCTCATCCTCTCGGATCGCGGGGTGAACGCGGAGCTGGCGCCCATCCCGAGCCTGCTCGCGACGGCGGCCGTCCACCATCACCTGGTCCGCGAAGGGACGCGCACGCGGTGCGGCCTGGTCGTCGAGTCAGGCGATGCGCGCGAAGTGCACCACGTCGCCCTGCTCGTCGGCTACGGCGCGGGGGCCGTCAACCCGTACCTGGCCTTCGAGACGCTCGACGACATGATCCGGCAGCGCGAGCTCGAAGGGGTCTCGCACGAGCGCGCCGTCTCCAACTACATCCGCGGACTCAACAAGGGCATCCTCAAGGTCATGTCGAAGATGGGGATCTCGACGCTGCAAAGCTATTGCGGCGCGCAGATCTTCGAAGCCATCGGACTCGATCAGGCGTTCGTCGATCGCTACTTCACTTCGACCGCCTCCCGGATCGGCGGCGTCGGGATCACGGTCGTCGCCGAAGAGGTCCGGCGGCGTCACGAGCGCGCCTTCCCGGCGCGGCCAGGCGGCACGCGCGATCTCGACTCGGGCGGCGAGTACCAATGGCGGCGTGACGGCGAGCACCACCTCTTCAACCCTGAAACGGTCTTCAAGCTCCAGCATGCGACGCGGACGGGCCAGTACAGCATCTACCGCGACTTCACGGCGCTCGTGAACGACCAGAGCCGGACGCTCGGCACGCTGCGCGGCCTCCTGCGCTTCACGCCCGGCACCCCCGTGCCGCTGGACGAGGTCGAGCCGGTCGAGGCCATCGTGAAGCGCTTTGCGACCGGCGCCATGTCGTACGGCTCCATCAGCCAGGAAGCGCACGAGACGATCGCGATTGCGATGAACCGCCTCGGCGCCAAATCCAACACGGGCGAAGGCGGCGAGGATCCCGCACGCAACCGCCGCGATCCGAACGGCGACTCGCGCCGCAGCGCGATCAAGCAGGTGGCGTCGGCGCGCTTCGGCGTCACGAGCGAGTACCTCGTCAACGCCGACGACCTGCAGATCAAGATGGCGCAGGGGGCCAAGCCGGGGGAGGGGGGCCAGCTGCCCGGGCCCAAGGTGTACCCCTGGATCGCCAAGGTGCGGTATTCGACCCCGGGGGTCACGCTCCTGTCGCCGCCGCCGCATCACGACATCTACTCGATCGAGGATCTCGCCCAGCTGATCTTCGACCTGAAGAACGCCAACCGCGAGGCGCGCGTCCACGTCAAGCTCGTCGCCGAAGTCGGCGTCGGCACGATTGCCGCCGGCGTCGCCAAGGCGCACGGCGACGTCGTCCTGATCTCGGGGCACGACGGCGGCACGGGCGCGTCGCCGCTGACCGCCATCAAGCACAGCGGCGCCCCGTGGGAGCTCGGGCTGGCCGAAACGCAGCAGGTTCTGCTCCTCAACAACCTCCGCGACCGTATCGTCGTGCAGGTGGACGGCCAGCTGAAGACCGGACGTGACGTGGTCGTCGCAGCGCTGCTTGGCGCCGAGGAGTTCGGCTTCTCGACGGCCGCGCTCGTGGTGTCGGGCTGCATCATGATGCGCGTCTGCCACCTGAACACGTGCCCGGTCGGCGTGGCGACCCAGGACCCCGTGCTCCGGGCGAAGTTCTCGGGCAAGCCGGAGTTCGTCGAGAACTACTTCCGCTTCGTGGCCGAGGACGTGCGCGAATTGATGGCGGAGCTCGGCTTCCGCACGCTGGACGAGATGGTCGGCCGCGCCGATCGACTGGACGTCAAGCCGGCGGTGGATCACTGGAAGGCCGCGGGCGTGGATCTGTCGCGCATCCTGTATCAGCCGGCCATCGCCGACGGGGCGTCCCGCCGCCGCACCCAGCCGCAGGATCATGGCCTCGACGCGGTGCTGGATCGCGAGCTCATCGCCGCCTCGGCGCCGGCGCTCGAACGGGGAGAGCCCGTGTCCCTGCACCGCACCATCCGCAACGCGAACCGTACGACCGGGACCATGCTGGGGTACGAGGTGACGAAGCGGTATGGCGGGGACGGGTTGCCGGACGACACGATCCGGATTCAGTTCACGGGGACGGCCGGCCAGAGCTTCGGCGCGTTCCTGCCCCGGGGCATCACGCTCGGCCTCGAAGGCGATGCGAACGACTTCTGGGGGAAGGGGCTGTCGGGCGGCCGGATCATCGTGTATCCGCCGACGGCCAGCACGTTCGTGCCCGAGGACAACGTGATTATCGGCAACGTGGCGCTCTACGGCGCCACCAGCGGTGAGGCGTTCGTCCGCGGGATCGCCGGCGAACGGTTTGCCGTGCGCAACAGCGGGGCGCACGCCGTGGTCGAAGGCGTGGGCGATCACGGCTGCGAGTACATGACGGGCGGGCGCGTGGTCGTGCTCGGCCGGACCGGACGGAACTTCGCCGCCGGCATGAGCGGCGGCGTGGCCTACGTGGTCGATGTGGACGGCCTGTTCGCGCGCCGGTGCAACACCAGCATGGTGGAGCTCGAACGACTCGAGGAGGCGGAAGAGATCGACCTGGTGCGCGGGCTCATTGGGCGCCATGCGGGCCACACGGGCAGCACTCTCGCGGCCGACGCCCTGGCCGCGTGGGCGCAGACCTGCGGCCGGATGGTGAAGGTCATTCCGAAGGATTACAAACGGGTGCTCGTCGCGCAGGCGCGCGCACGATCCGAAAAGCGGGAGCTCGCCTTCGCCGAGCTCGTGGGAGTGGCGCGTGGGTAAGGTCACCGGATTTCTGGAAATCGCCCGGACGAAGCCGCACGCGCGGCCGGTCGACGTGCGGGTGCGCGACTGGCAGGAGGTGTATCTGCCGGAGGTCGCCGAGGACCTGCGGCAGCAGGGCGCGCGCTGCATGGACTGCGGCATCCCGTTCTGCCATCAGGGCTGTCCGCTCGGCAACCTGATCCCCGACTGGAACGATCTCGTCTACAAGGATCGGTGGCGGCCGGCGATCGAGCGGCTGCATGCGACGAACAATTTTCCCGAGTTCACGGGACGCCTGTGCCCCGCGCCGTGCGAGGGATCGTGCGTCCTGGGGATCAACGACGATCCGGTCACGATCAAGAGCATCGAGCTGTCGATTGTGGAGCGGGCCTTCAACGAGGGCTGGATTGCCGCCGTCCCGCCGTCGAGCCGGACGGGCAAGCGCGTGGCCGTGATTGGATCCGGGCCGGCGGGTCTGGCGGCCGCGGACCAGCTCAATCGCGCCGGGCACACCGTGACGGTGTTCGAGCGCGCCGACCGAATCGGCGGACTGCTGCGGTACGGCATTCCGGAGTTCAAGATGGAGAAGCGCGTGCTGGATCGCCGGCTGGCGCTGATGGCGGCCGAGGGGGTGACCTTCCGTCCGTCGGTGAACATCGGCGTAGACCTGACCGTCGAGGCGCTGCGGCAGGACGTCGACGCCGTGGTGCTCGCCGGGGGCGCCACCGTGCCGCGGGACCTCGCCATCCCGGGGCGCGAGGCCGCGGGCATCCATTTCGCCGTGGACTTCCTCACGCAGCAGAACCGGTTGTGCGAGGGGGACGCGATCGACCCGGCCGATCGGATCTCCGCCGAGGGGCGCAGGGTCGTGATCATCGGGGGAGGCGACACCGGCGCGGACTGCCTCGGGACGGCTCACCGCCAGGGGGCGGCGTCGGTCTCGCAGTTCGAGGTGATGCCGCGGCCGCCGGCGTCCCGGGCCGCGAACAACCCGTGGCCGCAGTGGCCGGCTATCTTCCGCAGCTCCTCGGCCCACGACGAGGGGGGCGAGCGGGTGTACTC
>JANPJN010000095.1:0-1804 GCA_031425515.1 Acidobacteriota bacterium
GCTTCCGCGCGCTCAAGGTCTGGCTCGCACTCCAGCATGCGGGGCGGGACGGCTACACGCAGATGATTGGCGACGACATCCGCCTCAGCGCGCGCCTGCACGCCGCGGTGGCCGCGCACCCGTCCCTCGAGGCCGCCACCCAGGGGCTCAGCATCACCACGTTCCGCTACGTTCCGCCTGATCTCCTCGGGGAGGCCGGCAGCGAGGCCTACCTCAACGCCCTCAACGAGTCACTGCTCGAGCGCATTCAGGCCTCTGGCGCCGCCTTCGTCTCCAATGCCGTCGTCCGCGGCCGATACCTCCTCCGCGCCTGCATCGTGAATTTCCACACCGGCGAGGCCGATGTCGATGCGCTGCCGGAGATCGTGGCGCGTCTGGGCCGCGAGGTGGATCTGGCGTTGCGCGCGACGCAGCCTGGGACGATCGGCTGAGCGTCCCCTGCATCGGTCCTGACTCTGCACCAGCCAGCCACCGCGCACCGCCCCGCCAGCGGACGCCGCAGGAAGCGTGGCAGAATGCGCAGGACTCCATGGCGACAGCCGACGTATCCGATCGCCCCGGCGGCGTGCACCCCCCGGCAGCCAGCAAGCGACGCCAGAATCCGCGTGCGCTGCTGCTCGTCGCCGTCGTCTGTTCGTCGGTATGGCTGACCGCCGCCACCCAGACGCGCCCCGCTGCCGCACCGGCCCGTCCCGTCTTCACCGTCGTCGAAGCATCGATACGGGACATGGTCTCGGCCATGGAGCAACGGCGCGTGACGTCACACGAGATCGTGCGGCAATACCTCGTGCGCATCGGCACGTACGAAGACAGGCTCCATGCGGCCATCACCGTGAATCCGAGGGCGCTGGAGCTCGCGGCTGAACGCGATCGCGAACGGTCGGCCGGCCGGGTCAGAGGTCCGTTGCACGGCATCCCCGTCGCGCTCAAGGACAACATCCACACGACGTTCCTGCGGACGACCGGCGGTGCGCTGGCGTTCGAGAACCTGACGCCTCCGTACGACGCCACGCTGACCCGCAACCTGGTCGATGCGGGCGCCATCATCATCGCGAAGACCGGGATGACGGAGCTGGCAAACTGGATCGCCGGAGCGCCGACGCCGATGCCGCCGAACTACAACGCCGTGGGCGGCCATGGGTTCAACCCCTACGACCCCCGCAAGGATGCGCGCGAGGCGACCTTTGACGGCCGTCCCGCTCTCAGTACGGGCGGATCCAGCTCCGGTATCGGCACCGCGGCCAACTTCTGGGCGGCGAATGTCGGCACGGAAACGTCCGGTTCGATCCTGAGCCCCGCGAACCAGACCATGCTGGCGGCCCTCAAGCCGACCGTCGGCCGCATCAGCCGGTACGGGGTGATTCCCATCACGGCGGATCAGGACACGCCCGGCCCCATGGCGAAGAGCGTCACGGATGTCGCCATTCTGTTCGGTGCGCTGGAGGGGGCCGCGCCCGATCCGCACGACGGCCGCACGAGCGCGTGCACCCCGTCGCCGGGCCGCGACTACACGGCGTTTCTGAACCGGGATGCTCTCCGCGGGGCCAGACTTGGCGTGCCGCGCGCGTTCTTCTACGACAAGATCACGCCGCCCGGAGCGAAGACCGAGCGCGGGGGGCTGAGCGAGGCGGCGAAGCACACGATGAACGAGGCAATCGACGTGCTGAGGCGCGCCGGGGCGGTTCTCGTCGATCCGGCGGATATTCCCAGCGTGACCGATACGGATCCTGCGAACAATCTGCTCCTCTGGGGCACCTGCTCCGGCGCCGGCGAGGGCCGCGGGAAAGACACGGACTGTTCGATC
>JANPJN010000096.1:0-1757 GCA_031425515.1 Acidobacteriota bacterium
CCGCTCCGGCCAGGCCGTGGAGGCCCCGCTGCGCGGCACGGCCGCTTCGGCGCTGTCGGGGTCGATGCCGCGTTCGAACAATTTCTCCAGCCGTTCGTCTACCGCGGGCCGGCCCAGGCCGCGCCTGAGGAGCGCGATCACGCTGAAGGCGGGAAGATGCCCCTCGTAGAAAACGATGGGATTGCGCAGCGCGATGGGGCGCGAATAGTAGGCGGACGGATCGATCAGATCAAAGATCGCCCGCGACCGCGCGCGGTTGCGGCGGTACCAGTCGGCGAGCGACGGGCGATCGAGCGATGAGGTGGCGGTTTCAAGCGGCATGGCGCGATCGTCGATGGTTTCGACGCCTTCCGGGCGCTGGGCGTCCCGGAGGCTCTCGAATCCGGGACGGCCTCCGTCCCCTGGCCTTGCATCATCCGATCCAAGGGGGACACTCATCTTTACGCTAACTCGTTGATTCTGCATGCTCAGCCACGAAAAATGGCCGGATCGCCGCCCCGCCGCATCAGCAGCAGGACGGTGAAGACCACCGTCGCGGCCAGGAGCCCCGCCATCGCCGGCGTCATCCCGTACATCGCCGCACCCCCGAAGCCGAACTGACGTATGACGACGGTGCCGACGCCTGCGAGGATGGCCCCCATCGCTTCGCGCGAGCCGGCCCGCCGCACATACAGCCCGGCCATGATCGGCACGAACAGCCCCACGCTCATCAAAGTGTAGAAGATGCTCAGCGCGGTGATGACGCTGGCCGCCGCGAGCGCCACCGCCACGCCCAGCGCCCCCGCCACGACCGCCGTGATCCGGGTGACGCGCAGCATCCGCGCCTCGGTCGCCTCCCGGTCGATGAAGCGTCGATAGAAATCCTGCGACAGCGACGTCGTCAGCATGAACAGGACGGCGTCCGCCGCGCTCAGCTCCGCCGAGAACACGGCCGCGAGGCCCAGCCCGCCCACGACGGCCGGCACGCCGTGCATCAGCACCATCGGCAGCGCGAGCTGGCTGGACTCGAGCTCCGGAAACCGGATCCGCGCGACCATCCCGAGCAGCACCGGCACCATCGCGTACAGCGCAAGGCACAGAGCGTTGAGGCCGACGCCAATACGCACCGCCCGGTCATCGCGGGCGCCGTAGATTTTCTGCAGGAGTCCGGGCGACACGATGAACGCCGGGCCGAGCAGCGCCAGATAGACGAGCCCCGACTCGCCGCCGCTCCAGATGTTCCAGTAGCCGGCCCCCGGATCGAGGGCCGCGATCGAACCCCAGCCTCCGACGCCCGCGACCGCGAGCGGCAGCGCGACGGCGAAGCCTGCGAGCTTGACGGTGAGCTGCACCACGTTCACCCACGCGGACGTCAGCAGGCCGCCTGCGGTGAAATAGATGGTGATGAGCGTGCCCCCGAGGGCGCACCCGGCGACGACCGGGATCCCCACCACGACGTGCAGGATGCTGGAGATGGCGATGAGCTGCCCGGCCAGGATGAAGATGGCGCCCACCCACAGCAGCGCGGCGATCGCCGTGCGGACCTCGACGCCGAAACGGAACTCGAGGAAGTCCCCCACGGTGCGAAGGTCGTGCGCGGCTGAGGCGCGCCGCATCGCGGGACCGATCCACAACGCAAGGACGAGGGATCCGATCGCCGCGGACGCGACCCACCAGACGGCCGACAGACCGTCCCGATATGCCAGCCCGGCGGCCCCGACGGTCGAGCCCGCTCCGATGTTGGCCGCCAGCATGGTCGAAAACAGCAATCCCGGGCC
>JANPJN010000097.1:0-2873 GCA_031425515.1 Acidobacteriota bacterium
ACGACAATGCGGACCTTCGTGCGTATGTGAAGGGCATCCTCGAACGCGCGTTCTCGACGGTGATCACCGCCGCTGACGGCGAAGACGGGCTCGAGACAGCCCGCAGGCTGCTGCCCGATCTGGTGCTCTCCGATGTGATGATGCCGCGCCTCGATGGCTTCGGGCTCGTGCGGGAACTTCGCCGGGACGAACGGACCGCCGCAATCCCCGTCATCCTGCTCTCGGCGCGCACGGGCGAGGCCCCCACCGTCGAGGGCCTTGGCACGGGAGCAGACGACTACCTCGTCAAGCCGTTCTCGTCGCGGGAGCTGCTCGCACGCGTGCAGACGCACCTCTCCATGGCGCGCGTGAGGCGGCAGGCGGCGCACCAGGAGCTCATCGAAGACGAGCTGCGGCAGTCAATCCGGATGCGCGACGAGTTCCTGTCGGCGGCGTCGCACGAGCTGCGCACGCCGCTCACGACGCTGGGGCTGCAGGTGGACATGCTGCTCCGGATGGTCCGCGAGATGCCCGCCGGGAAGGTGTCGCTCGACGACCTCGTGGACAAGCTCGATCGCGTCCGGCGCCAGACCCTTCGCCTCGAGCACCTCGTGGACATGCTCCTCGATTCCGCCGGCATCGCGGCAGGCACCGCGGTGACCGATTCGGACAAGGCCGACCTCGCCTCGATCGCCCGCGATGTCGTCGGAACGCTGGCTGACGAGGCCGCACGCGCGGGCACACCGCTGTCGCTCGTGGGCGCCCCGACCCCGGGGCGCTGGCACCGCGCGCGTGTCGCCCTGATGCTGACGCACCTCGTCAAGAATGCGATCAAGTTCGGCGGGGGTAATCCAATCGACGTCCGCGTCGAGGCAGGAGAAGGCACCTCGCGCATCGTGGTGAGGGACCGCGGCATCGGCATTGCGCCGGATCAGCAGGGCCGGATCTTCGAGCGCCTCGAGCGTGGCGTATCGATCGACGACTACGGAGGGCTCGGCCTGGGTCTCTGGATTGTCGGTCAACTCGCACACGCGATGCACGGCACGGTCCGGGTCGAGAGCCAGCCAGGCGAGGGATCCACCTTCATCGTCGAGCTGCCGGAGGGGCGATGACCGGCGCCAGGCTCGTCATGATCGTGGACGACGACCGGGACCTGCGCGAAGCGCTGGGCGACTTCCTCGCGTTCGAGGGCTACCGCACCGTGCTCTGCGAGAACGGCGTCGCGGCACTGCGGCGGCTCAATCAGGATCGCGAGCGGCCGGATCTGATTCTGCTGGACCTGATGATGCCGCAGATGAATGGGTGGGAGTTCCGCAAGCGTCAGCTCGAGGAGCCGTCGGTCGCGTCTGTTCCGGTCGTGGTCATGACGGCCAGCCGCAATGTCGAAAACATTACGCCGAACGCCGTCGTCTTCAAGCCGCCCGACCTGGATCGGCTGCTCACGGTAATCAAGGAACAGACGACGCCAGGCGCGGGGGCGGAAGAGTGACCGGGTGTGCATCGAGAATCTCGGCGCGCCGCCTGGCTGCCGGACACTGGCGTCTGCTGCCCCTGCTGGTGCTCACGTTATCCGCGGGTCTCTGGGCGGCGCAGACAGGCAGCGGCCTGGCGCCCTCGGCCCGCCCGCTGAACGTCCTGCTGCTGATCCTGGACGATGTGCGGTGGGACGCGATCGGGGTGGCGGGCAACCGCGTGGTGCGGACGCCGGGGATCGATGCGCTCGCGAGGGACGGTGTCCGGTTCGAACAGGCGCGGGTCACGACGTCGATCTGCATGGTCAGCCGGGCGACGCTGCTGACGGGCCAGTACATGTCGCGCCACGGCATCACCGCGTTCGGCAAGGCGGTCGAGCCCGCGGCGTTCGCCAGCACGTATCCCGCCGTGCTGCGAGGCGCCGGCTACTGGGTCGGATACGTCGGCAAATACGGGGTCGGCGCCCCCCGCGAGGCCGACTTCGACTTTCTCAGGGCGTACGAGGGCACGCACTGGGTGGCGTCCGGGGCCGGCGGGCGCATCCACGTGACCGAGAAGAACGCGCGGGACTCGCTCGAGTTCCTGCGGGGTCGTCCGAAGGACAAGCCCTTCGCCCTGAGCGTCGGCTTCTTCGCCGCACACGCCGAGGACGCCGCGCCGGAGCAGTACCTGCCGCAGGACTGGAGTGCGGCGCTCTATCAGGGAATCACCATCCCGCCGCCTCTGCGCGGCGACCCGAAGTACCACGCGGCCCTCCCGCCGTTCCTCTCGGACGAGGCGAATGAAGGTCGCGTCCGCTACCACTGGAGGTTCGACACGGCCGCGAGCTATCAGGCGTACATGACGCGGTACTACCGTCTCGTCACGGAGGCGGACGCGGCGATCGGGCGGCTCGTGGACGAGCTGAAGGAACAGGGCGTCTACGACAACACCCTCATTCTGATTGTCGGCGACAACGGATACTTCCAGGCCGATCGGGGGCTCGCTGACAAGTGGTATCCGTACGAAGAATCGACTCGCGTGCCGCTCATCGTGCGGGATCCGCGCCTGCCTGCCGATCGAAGGAATGCGACACGCGGCGAGTTTGCCCTCAACCTCGACGTCGCGCCGACGATCGTCGCCGCAGCCGGCCTGCCGGTTCCTCAGGCGATGCAGGGTGCTGACCTGAGTGCGCTCTACCTGGGTGCGCGGCGCCCGGCGTGGCGCGAGGAGTTCTTCTACGAGCACCCCACGATTACGAGCAAGGCACGCATTCCCTCGTCGCAGGCGCTGATCCGTCGCGACTGGAAATACACGGAGTGGCCGGAGTACGACTACCGGCAACTGTTCGACATGAAGGCCGACCCCGGCGAGTTGCAGAACCTGGCGGGAGGCCCGGCGCATGCCGCGGAGCAGGCGAAATGGCGGCAACGCCTGGAGGA
>JANPJN010000098.1:0-1781 GCA_031425515.1 Acidobacteriota bacterium
GATGTGGACGGCGGCGGAACGCACCGCGGAGCTGGAGAGCAGCGACGGGGATCTGGCGGGTACCTTCCTGAGCACCTCCGACGGGCGCATGCTCGCCTGCAACGACGCCTACGCGCGCCTGCTGGGGTTCCGGACGAAGGACGAGGCGCTCGGAAGCAGCGCATGGTCCATGTATTCGGACGCGTCGGTGCGGACGTCGTATCTGCAGCAGCTGCAGCGCGAGAAGCGGCTCATCGGCTATGAGTCCACGATTGTGCGGGCGGACGGCACTCCCATCGACGTGATGGAAAATGCGATCGGCGTGTTCGATGAGCGAGGGGCCCTCGTCGAGATCAGGGGGTTCCTTCTCGACATCACCGACCGGAAGCGTCACGAGGCAGAGATCGCGCAGGCCCGCGATGCCGCAATCGATTCGGCGCGGCTCAAGTCCGAGTTCCTCGCGAACATGAGCCACGAGATCAGGACCCCGATGAATGGTGTCGTGGGCATGTCGGGCCTGCTCCTCGACACCGACCTGACACCGGAGCAGCGGGAGTTTGCCGGCACGATCGCGACGAGCGCAGATGCGCTGCTGACGATCATCAACGACATTCTCGACTTTTCGAAAGTCGAGGCCGGGAAGCTCACGATGGAAGCGTCGGACTTCGAACTGCGATCAACGGTCGAAAGTGCCGTCGACCTGCTGGCCGAGGCTGCCGGACAGAAGGGCATCGAGCTGGCGGTCTCGATCGATCACGCGGTGCCGGAGGACTTGCGAGGGGACGCCGGACGCCTGCGGCAGATTCTCGTGAATCTCGTGGGAATGGCGTGAAGTTCACCCAGCAGGGAGAGGTGGTCGTCCGCATCGCCCTTCGGGAACAGAGCACCACCCATGCCCTCCTCCATGTCGAAGTCGGCGACACGGGCATCGGCGTGGCACGGGACGCGCAGTCGCGGCTCTTCGAGGCCTTCACGCAGGCCGACGGCTCGACCACGCGCCGTTTCGGTGGCACGGGTCTGGGGCTGGCCATCTCGAAGAAGCTTGTCGAGCTGATGGGCGGCGAGATGGGCATGCACAGCGTCGAGGGGCAGGGCTCGACCTTCTGGTTCACCGCGCGCTTCGAGAAGCCGCAGGGGCCAGTGCGCCAGTCGGCGGCTATTCCCGCCACGCTGGCGGGGCGGCGGATGCTGGTCGTGGACGACAACGAAACCAACCGCCAGATCCTGCACCACCAGCTTGCCGCCTGGGGCATTCAGGATGTCGGCGTCAGCAACGGTGATGAGGCCCTCGCGGCGCTGCGCGCCGCCGCCCAGCATGCCCCCCCTTCGACCTGGCGATCCTCGACTGCCAGATGCCCGGCATGGACGGCGTGATGCTCGCCCAGGCGATCGCGGCCGAGCCCGCGCTCGCCCGGGTGCCGCTGATCATGATGACGTCGCTCGGGCAGGACGACGAACGGCTTCGAGCAGCCAACCTGATGGTCCGGCTGACCAAGCCCGTGAAGCAGGCCCGGCTTCGCGAGGTCCTCGTGCAGGTACTGGGCGGACCCGGCGCTCGCACCGTTGCACGCCTGCCCGCGAAGGCGACCGCCCCCATCCGGTCAGGGATACGGGTGCTCGTCGCTGAAGACAACATCGTCAATCAGAAAGTCGTCCTGATACAGCTCCGCAATCTCGGATACGCGGCCGACGCGGTGGCAAACGGCTCGGAGGCCATCGAGGCCCTGGGACGGATTCCCTACGACATGGTCTTCATGGACTGCCAGATGCCCGAAGTCGATGGGTATGAGGCGGCGCGGTCA
>JANPJN010000099.1:0-3386 GCA_031425515.1 Acidobacteriota bacterium
GCCCGCTGGGTGCGCCCGGACCGCAGAGTGTGCCCGGCCCTCAAGGCACCCCCGGCGCGCAGGGACGCGGCGGCCGCCAGGGACAGCCCGGCGTGGCGATCCAGCCCGGCGAGGAGTGCCCCCCCGGCACGACCGAGGTGCGCCACCTGCGATGTCAGGCGCCCGATAAGCCCGCTCCGAGCATCGTTGACTACCGTCCCAAGTCGACCGTCGTGGCCGAGCCCCATCTCGTGACCCGGGCCAAGTTCCCGGTCGTGGACATTCACAGCCACCTCACGGTGACGGCCGCCAACATGGAGCAGACGATCCGCGAGATGGACGCGCTCAACCTGCGGGTGCTCAACAATCTGAGCGGCGGAACGGGCACGGCCCTTAAGGAGAGAGTGGAGGCCATCCGCAGCAGTGGGTACAAGGACCGCTTCCGGGTGTTCGCGAATGTGAGCTGGAACGGCGCCGGCGGGCCCGGCTGGAAGGAGAAGGAGGTCGCAGGGCTGCGGCAGGCGGTGGCCGACGGAGCGGTCGGCCTCAAGATCTTCAAGGACCTCGGGCTGCGGGCCACGAAGGCGGACGGATCGCGGCTGCGCCTGGATGACCCCGATCTCGATCCGATCTTCGCGCTCTGCGGCGAACTGAACATTCCCGTGCTGATCCACACGGCCGATCCCGCGCAGTTCTTCCAGCCGATCGACAACCACAACGAGCGCTGGCTGGAGCTTGGACTCTTCCCGAACCGCGCGTATCCGGGCGATCGGTTTCCGTCATTCGAGACCCTGATGCAGGAGCGGGACCGGATGTTCGCGCGCCACCCGAAGACGCGATTCATCGCCGCGCACTTTGCCTGGTATGGCAACGACATCGCGCGCACGGCGCGCATGCTCGACACCCTGCCGAACGTCTACCTCGAGGTGGCGGCGGTGCTCTACGAGTTCGGCCGGCAGCCGCGCGGCTGGACGGAGTTCTTCACGAAGTATCAGGACCGCGTGCTGTTCGGCAAGGATACGTACGAGCCGACCGAATACCCGTACTACTGGCGCGTCTTCGAGACGAAGGACGAATACTTCGACTACTACCGCAACTATCACGCCTTCTGGAAGCTCAATGGCATGGCGCTGCCCGACGCCGTGCTGAAGAAGCTCTATTACCAGAACGCCGTGAAGATCACGCCGGGCATGCCGCAGCGCGGCTGGTAGCAGGCGCCGGCCGGCCGGCCTGGCGCCTCCGGGCGCGGGTGTTACTCGTTCGCGAGCGCGATGACCGGGTCAATCCGCGTCACGCGGCGCGCGGGCAGAAACGACGCGATGAGACTCGCCGCCGCGAGGGTGATCACGACCGCGGCGAACACCGACGCGTCGCGCGGATCCACGTGATAGAGCACGGGCTGCAGCGCGCCCGATGCCAGGAGGGCGACGCCGAGGCCCAGCGTGAGTCCGACGAGCAACTGGACGACGCTTTTCCGCATGACGAGCGCAATGAGCTGCCGGCCCTGCGCGCCGAGCGCCACGCGGACCCCCATCTCGCGCGTCCGTTGCGTCACGGCGAACGACATCACGCCGTACAGCCCCGCGGCAGCGAGAAACAGCGCGCAGATCCCGAACGCCATGAAGAACGTCCCGAAGACGGTGTAGAACCAGGTCTGACGTTCGATGACCCGCGACATGCTCTCGATCTCGTAGAGCGCGAGCTCCGGGTCGAGCGCCGCCACCGCCGACCGGACGAAGGTGGTCGTGGTCGTCGGATCACCGGACGTCCGGAGCGCCATGCGCACGCCGTTGGCGACGTCGCTCTGCGCGATCGGGATGTAGTACCCCACCGGGCTCGCATTGTTGTTGCCGATGCCCTCCATGATCAGATCCGGCACCAGCCCGACGACCGTGAGCCAGGGCTCCTTCGCGCCCGGGCGGATCCGCTTGATCTGGTGCCCGATGGGATCGCTGCCCGGAAAGTGCACGCGCGCGAAGGACTCGTTGATGATGGCGACCGGCTGCGACCCGGCGATGTCGGCGGTGGTGAACTCACGCCCGCCCAGCACGCGCGCCCGGAAAGTCGTGAAGTAGCCGGCCGTGACGATGCCTTCGCGGGCGAGCGGATAGTCGCTCTCCTGCGGGTACGCCTTGCCCTCGATCTGGACCGGGATGACGCCGTTGCCGGCCGCCGGCAGGCCGTCCGAGAGCGTGGCCCCTTCGACGCCCGGCAGTGCCTGCAGGCGCGGGAGCAGTTGCTCGAAAAAGCGGATGCTGGCGGCGCTGCCCGCATAGGTGTCCTGCGGCAGATCGATGCGCGCCGTCAGCACCCCGTCGATGGCGAAGGGCATCTGCACGTTGCGCAACTGGACGACGCTCTTGATCATCAGGCCGGCGGCGATCAGGAGACCGCACGAGACGGCCAGCTCGGCGATCACGAGGCCGCTGCTGAAGCGACCGAGGCTTGCGCTCGTGGACGAGCGGCTGTTGTCCTTCAGCACGGCCCCCGCACTCACCCGAACCGCGTGCATGGCCGGCAGCGCGCCGGCGAGCAGGCTGGCGAGGATGATGAGGCCGGCGACGAACAGCAGGACGCGGTAGTCGAGATCGAACGTGATCCAGAACGGCGGCGGGTTGACCGACAGCGCGTTCGTGAACCAGCGCATCCCGAACATGCTCAGCACCACGCCGATGGCCCCGCCCGCACTGGCGAGCACCAGCACCTCCGTCAGGTGCTGCCGCACCACGCGCACGCGGCTGGCGCCGAGCGCCATGCGCACCGCCACCTCGCGGCGTCGCAGGGAGGCCCGCGCCACCAGCAGGTTCGAGACGTTCACGCAGGCGATGATCAGGACGCCGATGCCCGCGCCGAGCATCGTGTAGAGCAGGCCGTAGAGCTCCGGGCCCATCACCGTGCGCGCGTACGGCATCACCTCCGCCCCCAGGGCGCGGTTGGTCGCCGGGAACTCGCGTTCGAGCTGCGAGGCGATCGTGCGCGCCTGCGCCTGCGCTTCAGCGAGCCGGACACCTGGCTTCAGCCGCGCGATCACCTGGAGAGCTGGCCCCAGACCGCGCTGTGTCGCAAGGGGATCGGCGACGAGCGGCGTCCACAGCGCCTCACGGATAGGGAAGCCGAAGCTCTCGGGCATGATGCCGATCACGGTGCGCTGCAGGCCGCTGGCCCGGATCGATGTGCCGATGATGGTCGGCGAGCTGCCATAGCGGTCGCGCCAGAGCGCATGACTGATGAGGACGACCGGTTCCGCTCCGGCCCGGTCGTCTCCCGACCGGAAGCCCCGCCCGAGGGTCGGCTGCACGCCAAGCGCGTCGAAGGCCGACACGGTGAGCTGCCCTCCGCTGTAGCGCTCCGGCCGCCCGTCCTCCGTGGACAGATTCATCGGGGCGAACCCGAAGGCGCCGATGTGC
>JANPJN010000100.1:0-1942 GCA_031425515.1 Acidobacteriota bacterium
CGACATCGAGCAGGGCTACATCTCGGCGACGTCGTGCATCCTGGCCAACCTGTCGATGCAGGTCGGACGCTCGCTCGCCTGGGATCACACGAAAGGGCAGGTCATCAACGACGCGGAAGCCAACCGCCTGCTGAAGCGGCCGTACCGCGGACCATGGGTCCATCCCGATCCTAAGACGGTCTGACGCTCAGTCGCGCTTCAGCGCCCACTTGAACCCGCGGGTCAGCAGATCCTGGAACACCGGGTCGTTCCACGTCGCCTCGCCGTGCCCGAGCGTCGTCCCGAACACCCGCGTCGTCCCGTTGTACTGATTGATCCAGACGAGGGGATATTCCTTGCGATCCTCGGGGCTGACGGCGGTCGCGAGCGCTTTCGCGTTCGGCCACACCTTGTCGATCACGTAGAGCTCATCGACCGGGGTGATCCAGTCGGCCTTCATCCCCTTGAGGCCGCCCTCGTCTGGCGCCACGATCTTCACGGCGATGTTGTGCGAGGCAGTATGGCGCCGGCTCGTGACGCCGAGGAACTCCCGCCAATCGTCCACCTCGGCCGCCCGGTACGAGTGCATGGCGCAGTGGATCACCATCGCCGGGGTGCCGCCTCGATGGGCCGCGGTGATCTTCCGCAGATACGCAGGATCGGTGACGTCGGCAAAGCACTCGTTGTGGACGACGATGTCGAAGCCGGCGCTCCAGGCGGGGTTGTCGTAGAGCGAGATCCGGCCGACCGTGCCGCGGCCGCCCTGCACCGCCACCGTCCAGTCCACGGGGAGGGACTTCGAGATGGCGTCCATCATCACTTTGGCTTCCCCACTGTAATCGTGGCAGCAGCCGCCGCTGACGATGAGGGCCTTGATGCGGGGCTGCCCGGCGAACGGATCCCCACCGCGACCGCCCTGCCGTCCCTGGCCGGCAGCCCGGCCGGCCGGAGCGGGCTGGGTGTCGGTTGTCTGCGCGCCGACGCTGGCCGCGACGCCCCAGGCGAGGCAGACGGCGGACATCAGTGTGGCGAATCGCCGTGCGGTCATGATCGGTCTCCCTGAAGGCGGCGCGCGCGGCCTACCGGCACGTCGCGTCGTCGCGATGAACGTAATAGGACTTGAAGTTCGACGCCTCGGGCTTCATGCAGCCCGAAAGATTGAGGAGCTCGATCTTGCGGAACTCGGTCGGATGGCTCTCGGCCTGAATCGTGATGTAGCCCTCCGAGAGCGGCTTGCCATCCACCTTGACCGAGGGATTGGCGTCGCTGACGTTGCCGCCGCCAATCTGCGGTGAATCGTACTCGAGCACCGAGCGCCCTTCCACCATGTGGCGGACGTGATCGGCGCCGAGCACCTCGATCTCCACGCGCACCCAGCGATCGCCGCGGTACGTCTCGGACGTGGAGTTCTTGCAGTGCCCCTTCACCATGGCGCCCTTCTGGAAGATCTCGGTGCCGGGTGTGCAGACATTCGCGGTGGAGCGTTCGCCGGACGGGCCGCCGCCAAGCAGCTGCGCCTCGATCGAGATCGGAAAGTCCTGATCCTTGCCCATCGTCTCCGCCGCCTGGCTGTGGAGCATCAGTCCGTTGTTCCGGACCGCCCAGTCGGGTCCGCCGGCGACCTGTTCGCCGACGAAGCGATACTCCGCGGCGATGATGTAGTGCGAATACTTCTGACGGTGGAACAGGTGCCCGTACTTCTCCTCGAAGGCGGTGTACTTGTCGTACGACACTTTGAGGACGCCGTTCTCCACGCGGAACGTGTCGCCGAAGTTCTCGCCGAGTGCGTAGCCCTTGATCTTGGGGACCCACCCGTCGAGGTCCTTGCCGTTGAACAACTGCACCCAGTCCTTCCGGTCGGCGGACGGACCGGGGGCGGGAGCGGCGGCTGGCGCCGGCTGCTGGCCGGCGATTCGGAACGGCGTCACCGCCACCAGGGCGGTGACGATGGTGGCGGTCGCGG
>JANPJN010000101.1:0-5857 GCA_031425515.1 Acidobacteriota bacterium
CGCGCCATCGACCCGAACTGCCAGGCCGTGCTCATGACCGGCTTCGCCACCGTGGACACCGCGGTCGAGGCCATCAAGCTCGGGGCGATGGACTACCTGAGCAAGCCGCTCGACTTCGGCCGGCTCGAGCAGCTCCTCGCCTCGGTCAGAGAAGACATCGAGCGGCGCCGCAGCCTCCTGGCGATGGAGTCCGATCTGGCGAAGCACCTGGAGTTCTGCGGGATGATCGGGCGCAGCCCGGTGATGCACGATCTGTTCGGCATGATCCGCCGCCTCGCGCCGCACGTGCGCACCGCGCTCATCAGCGGCGAGACCGGCACGGGCAAGGAGCTGGTCGCGCGCGCCCTGCACCAGACCGGCCCGCGTCGCGACCGGCGCTTCGTCACGGTCAACTGTTCCGCCGTCGTCGAGACCCTCTTCGAGAGCGAGCTGTTCGGGCACGTGCGGGGCGCCTTCACCGGCGCGACGGACCACAAGCCGGGCCTCTTCGAGATGGCCGACGGCGGCACGCTCTTCCTCGACGAAATTGGCGAGCTGCCGCTGGCCGTCCAGGCCAAGCTGCTTCGCGTGCTGGAGCTCGGCGAGGTCAATCGCGTGGGCTCGATCGAGTCCAAACGGGTGAACGTCCACGTCATCGCGGCGACCAACCGCGACCTGCGCGCGGAGGTGGCGGCGGGGCGGTTCCGCAGCGACCTCTTCTACCGTCTCAACATCGTCGAGGTGAAGCTGCCGGCGCTGCGCACGCGGCGCGAGGACATCCCGTACCTGACCGCCGCGTTCATCCGGCAGACCAGCGAGCGGCTGCAGAAAGCGGTCGCCGGCGTCACGCCCGGGGCCGAGCGCGTGCTGGCGGCGTCGCAGTGGGAAGGCAACGTGCGCGAGCTGCGCAACGTGATCGAACGCGCCTGCATCCTGGTCGATGGCGAGTTCATCACGGAGCGCGAGCTCGGGCTCGGCTCGCTCCAGTCGTTCCAGCCCATCGTCGAGCACAACGCGCGCCCGACCGGTGGATCGGAGCGTGAGAACGGCGCCGGAAACGGCGAGTTGCTCTCGACCGTCGAGCGCGACCACATCCAGCGGGCGCTTGCCCGTGCGGGCGGAAACAAGAAGGCGGCGGCGAAGATGCTGGGCCTCAGCCGACGGGCTCTGTATCGGCGCCTGGAGCGGCTGGACCTGGCCGAAACGATCACCCGCCGCCGCGACAGCCTGTTCGCGGTAGAAGCGTAAGAGCCGTATCGACGGCTCGCCGACGACGGGCGCCGGCCCTCGGACGAAGTGAAGAAGACCAAGCCGCGTGGACAAGACGAGGCGGAGCAAAGATGGACAAGAACGCACCTGACGACGACACGACGCGGGAGACCCGCAGTCACAGCGTCCTGATCGTGGACGACGAGGACTCGGCGCGCAAGCTGATGGCGCGCTGGCTCGAGTCCGGAGGGTACTCCGTGACGACGGCCGCGAGCGCCGAGGAAGCGATTGCCCGGCTCAAGGAGGAGCCGCTCGCGGTCGCGCTGTGCGACATCCGCATGCCAGGACACGACGGCGTGTGGCTCGCGGAGCAGATCCGGCAGGAGTCGCCCGAGACCGCCGTGATCATGGCGACCGGCGTGCAGGACGTCAGCACGGCCGTGCACACGCTCCGCAAGGGGGCCATCGACTATCTGACCAAGCCGTTCGGGCGCGAGCGGCTGCGCGACGCCGTGCGCCGCGGCCTCGCGTTCCACGACTCGGCCTGGGATGCGCGTCTCTGGCGGGAGTCGCTCGAGGAGGAGATGGGCATCCGGAAGCAGCGCCTCATCAAAGCCGTGAGCGCCTCGGTCGTGGAGGGGGACGCGGCCCTGGATGCCATGTTCTCGATGCTGACCCTGTCCGACGGCGATGCCTACGCGCACGGGTACCGGGTCGCGGCCATGTCGGTGAGCATCGGACGCACGCTGGGGATGGAGGGCGCGGAGCTGGCGGCAATCGAGCATGGCGGGCTGCTGCACGACATCGGCAAGCTGGCGATTCCCGACGCCATCCTGCGCAAGCCCGCGCCGCTGACCGAGGAGGAGCAGACGATCGTCCGCCACCACCCGGCGCTTGCGAGCGAGCTCGTGGGATGCGTGCCGTACCTGAGTCCGGCCGCACCGATCGTCAGGGACGCGCACGAGCGCATGGACGGACTCGGGTTTCCGCGTGGCATTCACGCCTCGGATGCGGCCCCCGGAGCGCGGATCGTCTGCGTGGCCGATGCCTACGACACCATGACCCGCCCGCGTGTCTTCCGCGATGCGCTGCTGCCGGGTGAGGCCCTGCTCGAGGTCGAGCGGTGCGCCGGATCCCAGTTCGACCCGGTCGTGGTCGTCGCGTTCCGGAAAGTCATCGAAGCGCTCTAGCGCCGGCCCCGGCCGAGGGCGGAGGGATCCCGGGCGATCGGCCGCGAAGGTCGATTACAATCAGCCCCGGTGTCAGTCATGCGCTATGAGCCCGTCATCGGTCTGGAGATCCATACACAGCTCCAGACTGCCAGCAAGCTGTTCTGCGGCTGCCGCACGACGTTTGGCGCGCCGCCCAATACCCATACCTGTCCGGTCTGCCTCGGTCTGCCGGGGGCGCTGCCGGTGCTGAACCGGAGAGCCGTGGAGCTCGCGGTGCGCGCCGCGCTGGCGCTCGGCTGCACGGTGCACGAGCAGTCCATCTTCGCACGCAAGAACTACTTCTACCCCGACCTGCCGAAGGGCTATCAGATCTCGCAATACGACCGGCCGCTGGCGACCGGCGGGGCCGTGGCGTTCGACGTGGGCGGGGAGTCGCGGCGCGTGGGACTCATCCGGGTCCACCTCGAGGAGGATGCCGGCAAGTCGCTGCACGAAGGGCTGCCGGACTCAGACAGGGCAACGGGGCTGGACTTCAACCGGAGCGGGGTCCCCCTTATCGAGATCGTCAGCCACCCCGACGTCCGGAACGCTGCGGACGCAGCGGAATGCTTCAGCCGGCTTCGCGCGATTCTCGTGGCGACCGGCGTGACCGACGGCAACATGGAAGAAGGCAGCCTGCGGTGCGACGCGAACATCTCGATGCGTCCGGCAGGCGTCGAGGCGTTCGGCGTCAAGACCGAGATCAAGAACCTCAACTCCTTCCGTCATGTGCAGCGCGCGCTCGAGTTCGAGATCGAGCGGCAGACGACGGTCCTCGCCCGGGGTGAGCGGGTCGTCCACGAGACGCGCCTGTGGGATCCCGGCGCGGGCCGCACCCTCTCGATGCGCAGCAAGGAGGACGCGCACGACTACCGGTATTTCCCGGAGCCGGATCTGCCGCCGCTGGTCCTCGACGCCGCCGGCATCGAGGCGATCCGCGCGGCGCTTCCGGAACTGCCCGATGCCCGGCGCCGCCGGTTCATGGTGCAGTACGGACTCTCGGACTACGATGCATCGCTCCTGAGCCAGCCGGCGCCCCTCGCCGATTTCTTCGAGGCCACGGCCGCGGCCGCGGGCAACCCGAAGACGGCCGCCAACTGGGTCATGGGCGAACTGACGCGCAAGATGAACGACGCCGGCATCGGCATCGAGGCGGCGCCGCTCACACCCGCCACGCTGGCGGCGCTGATCCGGCTCGTGGACGCGGGCGCGATCAGCGGGCCGACCGGCAAGGAGGTCTTCGAGAAGATGTGGGGGACCGGACGGACGGCCGACGAGATCGTGGCCGCCGAGGGGCTCGGGCGAATCGACGACGAGGGAGCGGTCGAGGCCGCGGCCCGCACGGTCCTCGCGGCGAATGCGGACGCCGTCGCACAGTATCGCGCGGGCAAGCGTCAGACCTTCGGATTCCTGGTCGGCCAGGTGATCAGATCCATGGGCGGCAAGGCGAACCCTGCGCTGGTCAATATGATCGTTCGCCGCGAGCTGGATCGAGGCCAGGCGTGATCGAAGCCAATCGCATCTCGAAGGCCTATACGCGCGGCGTCTACGCCTTGCGGGATCTCTCCCTGCGGATCGACAAGGGGGACTTCGTGTTCCTGACCGGGCCCAGCGGGGCCGGCAAGTCCACCCTGCTGCGCATGCTGCTCCGGCAGGAAGTGCCGACGTCCGGCGAGCTGATTGTCGGGGGGCGCGATCTCGCGAGCCTGACCCCGCGGCAGGTGCAGGGCTACCGGCGCTCGCTCGGCTTCGTCTTCCAGGATTTCAAGCTGCTGCCCGCGAAGACCGTGCTCGAGAACGTGTCGTTCGTGCCCCGCGTGCTCGGCATGGCGGTGTCGCAGCAGCAGCGGCGAACGTTCCAGGTGCTCAAGTGGGTCGGCCTCCAGCACCGCATGACGGCGTTTCCCATGGAGCTCTCGGGCGGGGAGCAGCAGCGCGTGGCGATCGCGCGGGCGCTCGTGAACGATCCGACGATCATTCTCGCCGACGAGCCCACCGGCAACCTCGATCCGGATCTGTCGCTCGAGATCATGAATCTCCTGCGCGAGATCAACGCCCGCGGCACGACCGTGCTGGTGGCGACCCACGACCGCGAGCTCATACGCCGTGTCGGACGACGGTCGGTGTCGCTGGACCACGGGCACATCGTGGAGGGCGTCTGACATGCGCGCGCTGCAGTATTTCTTCAGCGAGGCGGCGGCCAGCCTGTGGCGCGGACGCCGGGCGGCCATTCTCGCCGTGCTCACGATTGCCGCGGGCCTGTTCGTGCTTGGCCTCTTCCTCGCGCTGAACGGCAATCTGCAGGGGCTGGTGTCCCGCTGGACCGAATCGGCGGAGCTCTCGGTGTATCTGAAAGACGATGCGACCGACGCGCAGATGCGCACGCTCGACGAGCTCATCGACGGCAGCGGCCTTGCGGCGGCGCGCAGCTATGTGACGCGGGCGCAGGCGTCCGCACGGTTCCGGGAGGACTTTCCCGATCTCGCCGGCGCCGCCGGACAGCTCGAGTCCAATCCGTTTCCCGCCTCGATCGACGTGAGGCTCAAGCCCGAGGCCCGCTCCGCGGGGGGCGCGGTGGACAACCTCGCGACGGCGCTCGCCGGGCTCGCGGGGGTGGCCGACGTCAGGTACGACCGCCGATGGCTGGCGAGGCTGACGGGCGTTATCCGATTCGTGCGCGCCGTGGGTCTCGTCATCGTCATCGTGCTCGCGATTGCGTCGGCGCTGACGATTGCCAACGTCGTCCGACTCGCGGCGGCCGCACGGCAGGAGGAGATCGAGATCATGGAGCTGGTCGGGGCGCCGATTGCGTACGTGCGCGGCCCCTTCGTCGTGGAAGGCATCCTCCAGGGCGGCGCCGGCGGCGTGCTGGCGCTGGCGATGCTGTGGGCCCTCTTTGCCGTCCTGCGCGCGCGCTATGGCCAGCTGGCGGCGGACGCGATCGGGCTCGACGCGCTGAGTTTTCTGCCGTGGCCCATGGCGCTCGCGATTGTGGCGGGAGGCATGGTGCTCGGCTGCCTCGGAGGGCTCGTCGTCGCGCGCGGCGTGCGCTGATGGCGACAGCCCGCCAGGTACCACTGTACCGCTGTGCGAAACGGTACAGCGACTTATTGACAGCACGCGCACTCGGCGCTTACACTCGATCTATCCGTTCAAATAACCACGCGAGGAGTCGCATGGCACGCGTCGTCAGCCCCAACAGGGTTTTGAACGCCCCAGTCGGACTTGTATCCGACCTCTATCGTGACGAGTTCATCCGGCACCGCGAATGCCTTGCGCGGCAGCGCGAGTACTTCTCGGAGAGCGCAATCACCGATGCCGACCGGGCGCTGGCACGTGTGCTCGCCCAGCTCGAACAGTTGTGCGCCAAGGACGACGCGGAGCAGTTGATGGGCCGCCTCCTGCGCAAGTTCGATGCGGTGACCGGCCTGTCCGCCTGGTCCGAGCCGCTGCAGTTC
>JANPJN010000102.1:0-1703 GCA_031425515.1 Acidobacteriota bacterium
GCGATGGCACGCACCGCCGGATCGGCATGAGAGATAGCATCCCTGAGCGCGTTCACATCGGCGATCCCTTTGGGTTCGACGAGTAGCGCGACGGTCCCGGCAGTGACTCCGCTCTGGGCGTGGGTTCGAACGGGCGCAGACGCAACGAGCCAGCAGACGAGTGCAACGGTTGAAGCCACGCGGAATCTGATGCGGTGCGTCTGTTCTGTCTTCAAAGTGTCCTCCTCCGTGACGGACAGGGGCAACAACGGTACCGGGTATGGTGCTCCCCGCGGGAGCGTGACGCAACTCGATTTCCGCGCGATCTGGCCGGACACGCGAGAGCAGGAACATTCGTCGGTCTTCGGCTCTATCGGAACAGATAGTCCCACCTGAAAGGGATAGAGGTCGCCCATCGACGACCGCTCGCGATGTCCTCGATCTCGGGGTGTTCGGGTACGGCACTGCGAATGCTATCTGTCGTATCCAGATGCCAGGGAGGGCTCATGACGATCACTGCGGCGGGCCGGATCCCATGTCCGGTGGCACGTTGCAGGATGCCTGTGACATCTGGAGAATAGACCCATGCTCAGACAGGCAGTAGTCGGCTTGACGGTGTTCGCTGCGGCGTGCGGCGGGTCGTCCCCCGCGCAACCGACTTCTCAGCCACCGCCCACGGCCATACCAGCCCCGGTTCCATCGGTTCTGACCCTCAGTGGTACGGTGACCGCGTCGAACGGCGGGCAACCGCTGCCGGGCGTGACGGTCGAAGCTGCCGCGATGTCGAGTACAACCGATGGCGCCGGCCGCTACTCCCTCAGCCTTCCTGCCGGCACACAGGCCCCGCGGTTCGCCATCGCCGGTCCCGGCCTGTTGACGCGCAACGGATTCTTCTCGAGCGGCAGCTCGCGGACGGTTGACCTCGAGGCCTTCGCTCTTGGCGGGTTCGACCACGGGTACTTTCGGGCGATCGCGCGCAACGGGTATGAACAGCCCGCCGCGCTGCAACCACTGCGCCGATGGACGCGCGCGCCCATGCTGTACATACGCACCGTGGACGATACGGGGCGCGCCATTCTTCCGGAGGTGCTGCAGCAGGTGGTGTCCATCGCATCGAGCGCGGTCCCGCAATACACAAACGGCCGATTCGGTGTCGCCGCGATCGAACAGGGCACAGACACGCGCAGAGGCCAGGCTGGCTGGATCACCATCGACTGGACGCGCGATGCCACGACGTTCTGCGGCTCGGCGTCGGTCGGCCAGGAGGGAGGGACGATGACCCTCACCTACGATCAGCCAGGCTGTTCGTGTGGGTCGCAGAAGATCCGACCGCGGACCGTGAAACACGAGTTCGGACACGCGCTGGGCCTCTGGCACACAGGCCAGAATGCAGACCTGATGGCCGGCATCGGCGTCTCCGAGTGCGACCGGAACATGACCGCACGAGAGCTCCAGTACCTCGACTACCTGTACCGCCGCCCTGTCGGAAACACCGATCCTGACAACGACCCGAGCTCCGGTGCGCTCTTGACGCCGGTCCGTGTCGTCAACTAGACGGCCTGGTGGTGCCTCTGCTTCTACTCGTCACGAGGCGCGCCGCGGGTCCGTCAGCTTCGGCGCGATGTCATCGTAGACGTGGCCACTCAGGTAGCACCCGACGAACACGATCGGCCGCCCCGTCCCGCCCCAGTCGAGCACCTCGAGCTTGACGGAAGACTCGACGG